>JBFHME010000068.1:0-17466 GCA_041594435.1 Acidimicrobiales bacterium | reverse complement strand
CGTGGTGGGAGAGAACATCGACGATGTCGTCGGGCTCGTCTACGTGAAGGACCTCATTCGGGCCGAGCTGGATGACAATGCCGACCAACCCGTCGAGCGGTTGATGCGCCACGCCCACTTCGTTCCGGAGACGAAGAAGGTGGCCGAGCTGCTGAAGGAGATGCAGCAGGACAAGTTCCACATGGCCATCGTCGTCGACGAGTACGGCGGCGTGGCCGGTCTCGTCACGCTCGAGGATCTGATCGAGGAGCTCGTCGGCGAGATCGTCGACGAATACGACGTCGAGGAGGCGCTGGTCGAGCGCTTGGTCGACGGGTCGCTGCGGGTCGACGCCCGGATCCTGATCGACGAACTCAACGACCTGGGCGCGTTGGCTCTTCCCGCGGGGGATTGGGACACCGTCGGCGGTTTGGTGTTCGACGTGTTCGGGCGAGTACCGGGCTCCGGCGAGATCTGTGAGGTCGACGGTTACCGTTTGCAGGTCGAGCGGGTCCATGGTCGCCGCATCACCAGGGTGCTGGTGACCAGGCTGCAAACCCACGAGCACCACGACGAGGAGGCCGACCAGTGACCGACAGCGAGGACGGCGGCGAGCAGGACCGGCTTGGTGAGATCGGTGAGGACTTCCGGAGTGGTTTCGTGGCCGTAATCGGTCGACCCAATGTCGGCAAGTCCACGCTGGTCAACAAGATTCTCGATGAGAAGATCACCATCGTCTCGAACAAGGCCCAGACCACCCGTCACCAGATCCGAGGGGTGCTGACCCGACCCGACAGCCAACTCGTGTTCGTCGACACACCAGGTATCGGGAAACCCCGTTCGGCCCTCGCCAGCCACCTCAACGAGGTGGCCTCGAGTGCGATGCTCGATGTCGACGTCGTCTGCCTGGTCATCGACGGCCGCTCGGGATTCGGTCGGGGGGACCGGATGCTGGCCGAGAGGCTCGACCCGGCGCAGACCGTGCTGGTGGTCAACAAGATCGACGGACTGGAGCCCGACAAGGTGCTGGCCCAGCTGGCCGAGGTGTCCGAGTTCGACTTCTCGGCCTACTTCCCCGTGTCGGCCTGGACGGGCCGGGGAGTCGAGGCTCTCGTCGATCACCTTCGTTCACGTCTGCCGCCCGGGCCGCTGTGGTATCCGGCCGACACCGTCACCGATGTGCCGGAGGCGTTCGTGGTGGCCGAGCTGGTGCGAGAACAGCTGCTGCGAACCACGAGAGACGAAGTGCCGCACTCGGTGGCCACCCGCGTGGTCGAGTGGGAGTGGCCGCGAATCCGGGTCGAGATTCTGGTCGAACGCGACTCACAGAAGGGGATCGTGATCGGCAAGGGCGGCGAGAACCTCAAGCAGGTCGGTATCCGGGTTCGCAAGCAGCTCCCGCCGGAGGTCTACCTCGAACTCGTCGTCAACGTCGAGAAGAACTGGCAGGACGATCCCGAACTGATCGAACGCCTGGGCTACTGACCGCCGCGGCATTCTCCCTGGCTCAGACGCTGTACATGCGCGGATGGTTCAGGAAAAGTTGGTGGGTGGCGTGCCGGTCAGTCGCCGACGTCCACCGGGGCGAGGAAGACCGCGCCAAGTGGCGGCACGGTCAGCCGAATCGACTGCTCCTGGCCGTGGGTGCCCGTCGGTTCGGTCTCCAGGGTGCCGTTGACCACGCCGCTGCCGCCGAATCCGGTGGCGTCGCTGTTGGCCAGCTCCTCCCATGAGCCGGCCGACGGCACGCCCAGCAGGTAGTCGTTTCGGGGGACCGGTGTGAAGTTGTAGATGGCGACCACCGGACGTTCGGTGGCCGTCGGCTCATCGGCGGACGGCCAGCGGGCGAAGGCCACAACACTGTTGGTGTCGTCGTCACCGACGAGCCATTCGAAGCCCGCCGGTTCGCAGTCGAGCTCGTGGAGCGCCGGTTCCTCGCGGTGAAGCCGGTTGAGGGTCGACACCCACTCCAACATCCCCTCGTGCTCGCCATATTGCAGGAGATGCCAGGGGAGTTCGTGCTCATGGCTCCACTCGCTGTCGACCCCGAATTCGGCTCCCATGAACAACAGTTTCTTGCCCGGGAGTCCGTACTGGTAGCCGAACAGGAGCCGGAGGCCGGCCATCTGCTGCCAGCGGTCACCGGGCTGGCGTTGGACGAGTGATCCCTTGCCATGGACCACCTCGTCGTGGGAGAGAGGCAGCACGTAGTTCTCACTGAATGCGTAGTGCATGCGGAAGGTCAGCTCGTTGTGATGGAACTGCCGGTGAATCGGGTCGCGGCCGATGTAGTCGAGCGTGTCGTTCATCCACCCCATGTCCCACTTGAAGCCGAAACCGAGTCCGCCGCCGTCGGTGGGCCGTGACACGCCGGGCCAAGCCGTCGACTCCTCGGCGATGGTGACCGTGTCGGGATGGTTGGTGTAGACCCGGCGGTTCAGTTCCTGCAGGAAGGTGATGGCCCCGAGGTTTTCGTTGCCGCCGAACTCATTGGGCAGCCACTCACCGTCGGCTCGGGAGTAGTCCCGGTACAACATCGAGGCCACGGCGTCGACCCGGAGCCCGTCGATGTGGTAGCGCGACAGCCAGAAGCGGGCGCTCGACAGCAGGAAGCTGCGGATCTCGTGACGTTCGTAGTTGAAGATGGCGCTCTTCCAGTCGGGGTGGAACCCGAGACGTGGATCGGCGTGCTCGTAGAGATGGGTTCCATCGAACTCGGCCAGTCCGTGCACGTCGTTGGGAAAGTGAGACGGAACCCAGTCGAGGATCACCCCGTAGCCGCGCTGGTGCAGCAGATCGATGAGGTACATGAAATCGGCGGGGGAGCCGTAGCGGGCCGTCGGTGCGAAGTAACCGGTGGTCTGGTAGCCCCATGATCCGTAGAACGGATGCTCCATCACCGGAAGCAGCTCGACGTGGGTGAAGTTGGTGCGATCGAGATGGTCGGCCAGCTGAAGGGCGAGACCGCGGTAGCCCCGCGGCTCGTAGCGCCAGGAGCCGAGGTGGACCTCGTAGATGGACAGAGGTTTGTCGTGGCCGGTCTGCTCACCGCGACTTGCCATCCATTCTGCGTCGCCCCACTCGTAGGCGAGGTCGGTGACCACCGAGGCGGTTCGCGGCGGTTCCTCGGTGCCGAATCCAATCGGGTCGGCCTTGTCGACCGACTGTCCGCCACGGTGAAAGACGCGGTACTTGTAGACGGCGCCGGGACCGACACCGACGACCGTGCCGGACCAGATTCCCGAATCCGACGGGGTCAGCATGTTGCGGGATCCGTCCCAACCGTTGAAGTCGCCGATCACGCTGACCTGGACCGCGTTGGGGGCCCAAACCCGGAAGAGGGTGGACGCTTCCGCACCGGTTCCCGACACGTGCGCGCCGAGGAACGACGCGATGTCATCGTGGGTTCCCTCGCCGAAACGCCATAGGTCGGCATCGGTGGGGGTGGTTGCGGGCGGGCCGGCTACAGGTTGGTTGGTCATGGCCTACTCAGGATCTCCGTTTCTTGGCGTTCGGGCAAGCGCGAGCCCAGGATTCTGGTCCATCATGGGGTCATGACCGGCGAAATGGCGTCCCGACCCCGAGTTTTGTCAATGGTATTGGCCGGCGGCGAAGGTAAGAGGTTACTACCCCTCACGCTGATCCGGGCCAAGCCGGCCGTACCGTTCGGTGGACACTACCGGTTGATCGACTTTCCGTTGTCGAACCTGGCCAATGGTGGCTACCGCCGCATCGTCGTGCTCACCCAGTACAAGAGCCACAGCCTCGACGTCCATCTCTCGAAGACATGGCGGATGTCGACGTTGCTCGGCAACTATGTCACGTCGGTCCCGGCTCAGATGAGGCGGGGTCCTCGCTGGTTCCTCGGTTCGGCCGACGCCATCTTTCAGAACCTCAATCTGATCGACGACGAACGACCCGACTACGTTTTCGTTTTCGGTGCCGATCACATCTACCGAATCGATCCCCGGCAGATGCTCGATCAGCACATCGCATCAGGGGCCGGTATAACCGTGGCCGGAATCCGGGTGTCCAAGGACCAATCCGACCAGTTCGGGATCATCTCGACCGGGCCGGACGCCAAGATCAGGGAGTTCCTGGAGAAACCGAACCCCGACGACATCGACGGGTTGGACGACGATCCGTCCGTCGTCCTGGCCTCCATGGGCAACTATGTCTTCACGACCTCCGCCCTGCTCGAAGCGCTCCACGCCGATGCCAACGACGACGACTCGAAGCACGACATCGGCGGCAACCTCGTTCCCGCGATGGTGGCCAACGGCGATGCGTGCGTGTACGACTTCACCACCAATGTGGTTCCCGGGCGGGATGAACCGAAACCCCATTACTGGCGTGACGTCGGCACACTCGACAGCTATTACGAGGCCCACATGGACCTGATCGGTGACTTCCCGGCCTTCGATCTCTACAACCGGCAGTGGCCGATCTTCACCGCCGGCAGTACCCACCCACCGGCGAAGCTCGTCAATGACAGCGAACGGGGGGTCGCCAGCGTTGAGCGCTCGTTGCTGTCGAACGGCGTCGTGATCTCCGGGGGCAGGGTCGAGGGGTCGGTGCTGTCACCCGGTGTTCGGGTCGAGGGTGGTGCAACCGTCCAGGATTCAATCCTGCTCGACGGCGTGATTGTGGCCCCCGGCGCGACCGTGAAGGGGTGCGTGCTCGACAAGAACGTGATGGTGCCGGCCGGGGCGCAACTCGGGGTGGACCCCGAAAGCGACCGGGAGCAGTACACGGTTTCGGACAACGGTGTCGTCGTGCTGGCCAAAGGCCATCAAGTCAGCGCCGGCTGACCGTCGCCCTATCCGGCCGCCAGCTCCCGATAGAGGTTGATGTGGTCGTCGGCCGGTTGCGTCCACGACCAGTCGTGGCTCATGCCCCGGCGTTGGATGGCGTCGCGTCGCCGGCTCATGCGAACGGCGCGGACCCCTCGATGCACGGCGTCGAGAACGCCGGCGTCGTCGATGGTTCGACTGACGAAACCCGTTCCGTCCGGGCGGTTGCGATCCGCGTCGATCACCGTGTCGACCAGGCCCCCGACGCCGGTGACGACCGGAATCGAACCGTAGACCATGGCCTGCATCTGGGCGAGCCCGCACGGCTCGAAGCGGCTCGGCATGAGGAACAGGTCGCTGCCCGCGAACAGCCGGTGGGCAAGCGGCTCGTCGTAGCCGTCGAAGAACCAGACCCGATCGGGTGTGCGGTCCTGCCAGTACCGGAGACCGTCGGCGATGGCCACCTGACCCGAGCCGAGCACCATCAATCGGGCCGGCATCGTGTCGAGGAATCGGGCGCAGCTGAGCGCCAGATCGATGCCCTTTTGATCGACCAGGCGGCTGACCACCGCGATGAGGGGTTGGTTGTCGTCGGCCCAGCCGGCTTCACCCAGCAAGGCGGAACGGCAGGCAGCCCGATCGGCGGTGTCGGACACGGTGTAGTTCGCCTCGATGAGCGGGTCGGAAGCCGGGTTCCAGATGGCGGTGTCGATACCGTTGCGGATGCCGATGAGGCGGTCGCCCAGCGCGACCAGGCGTTCGTTGAGGCCCATCCCGCCGTCCGGCGTCACGATCTCGGAGGCGTACGTCGGACTCACCGTGACAACCCGGTCGGCCAGCTGGATCGCCCCGGCCAGGGGATTGGTCGCCCCCCACCAGGAGAAACGGAAGGCCTCGCTTCCGAGATGCTGGAGCCAGTGCTCGCCGCACACTCCCTGGTAGCCGAGGGTGTGGATCGTGAGCATCGTGGGGAACCGGCCGTGCAGCCAGGCGGTGGCGGCCGACGTGTGCCAGTCGTTGAGATGGACCACGTCGGGATTGGTGGCGTTGGCCAGCAGGGTGACGGCTGCGGCGAAACCCATGAACCGGCGATCGTTGTCCGGCCAGCCCTCACCGGTTTCGTCGAGATAGGGATGCGGTCGATCCATACCGGGGACGTGGACGAGATCCACGGCACCGACGATGGGGTGGACTCCCCGACGGACGGTGACAGGGCCGACCCAGTCGGGGGCGTCGAGCGTGAACGTCTCCGGTTCATCGAGCTCGACGCCGCCGTAGTCCGGCACCACGAGATGGACGTCGACGCCGGCATCGCGGAGCGCGTGAACAAGACCGGCGGCGGCCTCGGCGAGGCCACCGACCCGGGCGATCGGGGTCAGTTCGGCCGTGGCGAACAGGACGCGGGGGGCCGAGGACGAAGTGGTTTCGGTCATGTCAGGATCCGTTCATCTGTAGCACGACAACCGCCCACGGGGCGACGGGCCACACATCTTTGGTGGCCACGATGGCGTCCCGCTGGTGGTCGGTGGCGGTGTCGATCTCGACCCGCCAGGTCATCGCCTCCAACCCGTCCGGTACCTGGAACTTGGCGACCTCGCTGTTCGGATTGAACAGGAGCAGGAAGCTGTCGTCGGTGACCGGATTTCCGTAGTAGTCGGGGGCCGGGATCACCTTCCCGTTGAGATACACCATCAACGACCGGACCAATCCGTTGTTCCAGTCGTCATCGGTCATGTGGGTGCCGTCGGCGCTGAACCATTCGATGTCGAACACATCGCTGCCGTGCAGATCTCGACCCTCGAACCAGCGGCGGCGACGGAAGATCGGGTGCTCGCTTCGTAGCCTGACCAGTCGACGAACGAAGCCGAGGAGGTCTCCGTCGATGTTGTCCCAGTCGTACCACGACAGCTCGTTGTCCTGGCAATAGCCGTTGTTGTTGCCCTGCTGGGTTCGCCCGAGTTCGTCGCCCCCCAGCAGCATCGGAACGCCCTGGGAGAGCAGAAGCGTTGCCAGGATCGAGCGGCGGCGGACGTTACGGACATCGAGTATGGCCGGGTCGTCGGTCGGACCCTCCGCACCGGAGTTCCAGGACCGGTTGTGGGACTCACCGTCGCGGTTGTCCTCGCCGTTGGCCTCGTTGTGCTTTTCGTTGTAAGACACCAGGTCGTGCAGCGTGAACCCGTCGTGGGCGGTGACGAAATTGATGCTGGCCGACGGCCGCCGTCCGGACCATGCGTAGAGATCGGAACTGCCGGTGAGGCGGGAGGCGAAGTCGGCCAGCGATTCATCGGCGCCCCGCCAGTAGTCGCGCACGCCGTCGCGGTAACGGGCGTTCCATTCCGACCACAGCGGCGGGAAGTTTCCTACCTGGTAGCCGCCCTCACCGACATCCCACGGTTCGGCGATCAGCTTCACCCGGTTGACGACCGGATCCTGGTGGATGAGATCGAAGAACGAGCTGAGCCGATCAACCTCGTGGAGGCCTCGGGCCAGGGCCGAGGCGAGGTCGAAGCGGAAGCCGTCGACGTGCATCTCGGTGATCCAGAACCGCAGGCTGTCCATCATCAGCTGCAGCGACTGGGAATGGCGCATGTTGAGGCTGTTGCCGGTGCCCGTGTAGTCGACGTAGTGTCTCTTGTTCTCCGAGCTCAGCCGGTAGTAGGCGGGGTTGTCGAAACCCTTGAGCGACAGCATCGGTCCGCCCTGGTTGCCCTCCGCGGTGTGGTTGTACACCACGTCGAGGATGACCTCGATCCCGGCCCGGTGGAGGGCCTTGACCATGTTCTTGAACTCGACCGCCTGCGAGCCCGCCCACGGGCCGTGGCCGCGATCGATGGCGTAGTCGGCGTGGGGGGCGAAGAAGCCGAGGGTGTTGTAACCCCAGTAGTTGGTCAGCCCCTCTTTCACGAGATGGTGTTCGGAGACGTGATGGTGGACAGGAAGAAGCTCCACGGCCGTCACGCCCACCGAGAGCAGGTGCTCGATGATGGGTTCGGACGCGAGACCGGCGTAGGTACCCCGCAGCTCCGACGGGACACCGGGGTGGGTCATGCTGATGCCACGGACATGGGTTTCGTAGATGATCGTCCGGTACAGCGGGGTGCGCGGTGCCTGGTCGGTGCCCCAGTCGAATGACTGATCGACGATCACCGACCGCGGTACCGACGGGGCGCTGTCGAGGGTGTTCAGCTCGTCGCCGCCGTTCTCGAAGGCGAAGATCGAGTCGTTCCAGTCCAGATCGCCTTCGAGCGCGTAGGCGTAGGGATCGGTGAGGAGCTTGTTGGGATTACAGAGCACGCCGTCTTCCGGCGACCATGGACCGTGGACGCGGAAGCCGTAGCGCTGACCCGGTCGCAGCTCGGGGAAGTAGCCGTGGTGCACGAATGCGGTGATCGATGGGAGGTCGACGCGCGTTTCGTTGCCGTCGCCGTCGAACAGGCAGAGCTCTATGCGCTCCGCCGGTTCGGAGTACACGGCGACGTTGACACCCGTGCCATCCCAGATGGCGCCCAGTCGGTGGGGGTCACCGGCCCAGACCCGCATCAGCGTTCGGACAGCGCGTCGAGCATGGGCTGATACAGCTCGTCGCGGTAGTCGGTCAGCATCCGGGCGGCCGTGACCTTCGGGCCGAGCGTGATCCAGCAGGCCCGTACCCGTTCGATCCACGGATCGCCCCAGGGCTCACCGCCGGCCCAGTAGGCGGGAACGATCTCCTTCGCGATGATGTCGAGGGCCGCTTTCGACTCCTCGGCGTCACGGGCCTCCGGATCCTCGAGGTCGCTGGCCGGGATGGTCCATCCGTTCATGTCGGTGGCCATCTCGTCCCACCAGCCGTCGGAGATCGAGCAGTTGAGCGAGCCGTTGAGGGCCGCCTTCTCGCCACTGGTACCGGAGGCCTCGCGAGGCCGGACCGGGTTGTTCAACCAGACGTCGCAGCCGGCGTACATGGCCTGAGCAACGGCGATGTCGTAGTCGCTCACGAACACGAAACGGTTGTTGGCCCCTTTGGTCTTGGCGAACTCGACGATGTGGGCCAACAGGGCCTTGCCCGGCTCATCGGCCGGATGGGCCTTACCGGCGAAGACGAATTGGATCGGCTTCTTGTCATCGGCCAACAGCTTCAGGAGCCGCTTTTGGTGCCGGAGGAGAAGGTCGGCCCGCTTGTAGGTGGCGAAACGGCGGGCGAAGCCGACGGTCAGCACTTCGGGATCGAGAACGATACCCGTGCGTTCCTGCACCATCTGGCAAAGGGTTTCACCACCCCGTCGACGGAGATTACGGATGGCCGAGGTGTCCAGAGCGGCGATCCGTTCCCACGCTGCGGGGTCGCCGTCGGCCCATCCGGGTCCGGCGACCTCGTCGAAGGCCTCGCCGATCCGGGGCGCGATCCAGGTTCTGGCGTGCACGCCGTTGGTGATCGAACCGATCTCGGCTCCCTTGTCGACCTGGGAGAACAGATCGCGGCTGACGCTCCCGTGGAGTTTGGACACGCCGTTGGCCCGAGCTGCGGCGCGGAGACAGAACAGGGCCATGTTGAACTCGTCGTCGGGCCCTTCCGGATCGTGACCGAGTTCGGCGACGTCGGCGACCGTGACCGACCAACGCTTCGCCCACGGGGCGAGGTATTTGTTGATCAGGCTGTGATCGAAGCGGTCGATGCCCGCCGGTACCGGCGTGTGGGTGGTGAACAGCAGGTGGGGTTCGATCCGCTCCAGTGCCTCGTCCAGACCGGCGCCCTGGGCCACCTCCTGGTCGAGCAGTTCGAGGATGAGGAAACCGGCGTGACCTTCGTTGAGGTGGTAGAGCGGCGGATTCAGTCCAAGCGCTTTGACGGCTCGAGCGCCGCCGACGCCGAGGATCATCTCCTGCTCGAGGCGGTGACGGCGGTCGCCGCTGTACAGGCGATCGGTGATCTTCCGATCGTGCCTGGAGTTGGTATCGACGTCGGTGTCGAGCAGGATGAGCCGGATCCGGCCGATGTCGACCGTCCAGATGCGGGCGGTGACCGCGTGCCGGATCATCGGGATGTCGACGGTCAGACCACTGTCGACGGCACCGAGGTCTTCGGGTTCGTAGGTCTCGTACCGTTCGGTCTGGCGACCCTGGGCGACACCCTGCCGGAAGAATCCCTGCCGATAGAACAGGCCGACGGCACACAGCGGAACCCTCAGATCCGATGACGCCTTGAGATGATCGCCGGCGAGGATGCCGAGACCGCCCGAATACTGGGGCATGCGCTCGCTGATCCCGAACTCGGGCGAGAAGTAGGCGATGGCCGGTTCGGTGACGCGGTCGGCCAGGTACGCCTCGGCCCGCTGCCAGTGATCGGTCAGTCGAGCGGTGAACTCGGCATCGGCGGCCAGGGCATCGAGCTCGTCCTCTCCGAGTTGGTTGATGGCGACGACGGGGTGGGGCGGGGAGGTGGGGTCCGCAGGCTCGGCGCGCTTGTAGTCGAGGAGCGCAAGCAGATCGTGATCCCAGGTCCAGATATGACTGGTGGCCAATGTGAGCAGCTGGTTGCGTAGCGTGGTGGAGTCCATGAGTGGGTTCCGTTTCGTGTAGGTCTACAACCGGGCGAACGCACGAATCTAGCCGACCGTGAGGCGCCGAACGGTCCTCACGGTGCGGATTGCCCACCACGATGGAGGCAGAACAGCGTTGTTTGGCTGCAGTCTACGCTGACTGTGTGACCACTGTAACAGTAGTGGTTCGGGTCCTCGAAGCCGTGAATCGGCGCTGTCAGGCAGGAGGCGGAGATCGGTGGCCATGGCACACTGGCCTCGATGACACGCGCCGTGCTGCTGCTGGCCGGGGGTTCCGGATCCCGCTTCGAGGGACCGGTCCACAAGCTCGATATCGACTTCCGTGGTCGTCCGCTGGCTGCGCATGCGCTGGCATCGGTTCGTCTGCTGCTCGACGGCTGTGTCGAACAGATCTACGTGGTCACCGGGGCGACCGATCTGGAACCCGCCCTGGCGTGGCTGGCCGACGCGGAATCGGTCGCCGTCGGCGATCTCGGCTTCACCATGATTCACAACGATCGGTGGTTCGAAGGGCAGGCCACGTCACTGGCCGTCGGTATCGACCGGGCGGCACTCGACGGACACCAGGCGGTCATCGTGGGGCTGGCCGACCAACCCTTGATCGGGGTCGACGCCTGGCGGGCCGTCGCCGCGGCCGAGGGTCCCATCGCCACGGCGAGTTTTGACGGGCGACGACGCCCTCCGGTCAAACTCGACCGGTCGGTTTGGCCGCTGCTCCCTCGAACCGGCGACGAAGGCGCCCGATCGCTCGTGCGACTGCGTTCCGAACTCGTTTCGGAGATAGCGTGCATGGGTAATCCGATTGATATCGACACCATGGAGGATCTCCGACAATGGAGCTGACGAACGACTTTGTTATCGAACGAGGCATCGAAGAGACCTGGGCGATTCTCAACGACCTCGAGTTCATCGCTCCGTGCATGCCGGGAGCAAAGCTCACCGAGATCGAAGGTGACGAGTACCGGGGGCTCGTGAAGATCAAGGTCGGACCGATCACCGCGAACTACAAAGGCAAAGCGTCGTTCATCGAACAGGACGCGGAAAACCATGTGGCCAAGCTCAAGGCCGAGGGTCGCGATCCCCGTCAGGGCAACGCCAACGCCGTCGTGACCGCAACACTCGAGGAGTTGGCGGCCGACCAGACGAAGGTGGAGATCCACACCGACCTCGGCCTCAGCGGGAAGATCGCAAGTTTCGGTCGGGGCGCCATCGAAGACGTGTCGAAGAAACTTCTCGGCCAATTCACCGACAATCTCCGTGACAAGCTGGCCGACGAGTCGCCCTCCGGCGCCGCCGGGGTGGCGGCTGCAGCCGGTGCCGCCGCCGACAGCGCGTCGGCTGCCGCCGACGACGCCGCCGCCTCGGTCGACGACGCTGCATCCGCAGCCGCTGACGCCGCTGCCGACGCCGCTTCGACGGTGGCCGACAAGGTCGGATCCGCCGCCTCCGGCGCGGCCTCTGCGGCCTCGAGCGCCGCTGGTGCCGTGGCCGGCACGACGTCCGGGGGGGTCCGCAAGATCGATTCACCCGAGCCGGAAGCGGTCGACCTGCTGGCCGTCGGCGGCGAATCGATGGCCAAGCGGGTCCTGCCCGCCGTCGGCATAGTGGCGCTGGTCGCCCTCTTCATCTGGTGGCTGATCAGCCGCGGCTGATCGGCTCGATGGCCCAAGCCCCGTCCCAACCGGAGTCCGAGGGCCAGGACCCGGACGACGACCTCGACGCAACCGTCACCCGGCTTCTCGGTCGGCGGCCGCAGGGCGACTACGCGGTTGCCGTGTTCCGGCCCGATGGGATGCCCGTGGTGCTCGTCAACGCGCCGTTTCTGTCTTCAGGGCGCCCGATGCCGACCCGTTACTGGCTCATCGACCCGGCGCTCAACAAGGCCATCGGCCGGTTGGAGTCGACCGGTGGTGTGAAACAGGCCGAGGCCGCCGTCGATCCGGCCCTGCTGGCAGCGGCTCACGACCGATATCAGCGGGAACGGGACCGGTCGATCCCGGCCGACCACACGGGCCCGACGCCGAGCGGGGGAGTGGGGGGCACCCGTCAGGGAGTCAAGTGCCTGCACGCCCACTACGCCCACCATCTGGCCGGCGGCGATGACCCGGTCGGCCGCTGGGTGCATGAGCGCCTCCGCGATGCGGGCGACCTGGTCGAAGACCTCGCCGTGGTGGAGCCCGAGTTGGGGCATCGACCCGTGACCGTCGCCGCCGCCGTGACCGGCGCCGAGCCGGTGGTCACGATCCACATCGGTCACGACTCGACCGCGCTGGCCACCAGAACCGAAGACGGCGAGCTGTCGGCGATCTCCCTGCCGATCGGTGCCGCCACGGTCACAGCCGCGTATCTCCTCAGCGACCCACCCGACCCGGCCGAACTCTCGGCCGCACTCTCGGTTGTGGAACTCCACCTCGACGACCTGGTCCGCGAACGCCCGGCACTGGCGGCGGCCATCGGCGACTTGCCGATCGTCGGCCTGGGCGTGATCCGATTCGTGGCCGAGGTGGAGCTCGGGGTCGCCGACGGCGACGCAATCGACGGCTACCTCCTGGAGCGTCACGCCGCCGAGGAACTCTTCCGGGCGCTGGCCACCGAATCCCACGACGACCGAGCGGCCAATCCGGGCCTTCAACCCGACCATGTCGGTTGGATCGTCGGTGCGATGTGTATTCTGCTGGAATTCATGCGACGGTTCGGCGTCGAGACGATCCGGGTGTCGACGCTCGGTCCACCCGACGCAGTCGTGTCCTCCGCGGAGACGGCATCCGACCCGGTCGAATCAGATCGGGACCCGCGTCGATGATCGTGAACACCAGCCTTCTCGGTCGGCGCATCCTCCTGCGACCGCTCCGTCCTGATGACTTCTGGGCCTGGCAGGAGGTCCGACGCCGGAATCTCGACTGGTTGACGAAGTGGGAGCCGCTCCGCCCCGAGGGTGCGCCCGACCCGGTGAGCGACCGCAGTGCCTTCGCGCTGCGGTGCCATGCCCGAGATCGCGAGTGGCAGTCGGGAACCGGTTACGGCTTCGGCGTGTTCGTCGGTGGCTCGTTCTGTGGTGAGATCAACCTCAACGCGGTGCAACGGGGCCCGTTCCAGAGCGCCTATCTCGGCTACTGGATCGACGAGGAGCAGGCCGGACGGGGCTACACCCCGGAAGGAGTGGTACTGCTGCTGCGGTTCGCGTTCGAGGAGCTGAAACTTCACCGGGTCCAGATCTCGATCGTCCCCCGCAACCATTCATCGCTGCGGGTCGTGGGGAAGCTCGGGCTCCGTGACGAGGGCATCGCGCAGCGCTATCTGGAGATCAACGGTGTCTGGGAGGACCACCTCCGGTTCGCCATCACCGCCGAGGAGTGGGCCGATCGTCGCGCCGAACTCGTCGGGGCCTGGTTGTAGCCCGACGGTCCCGGACAATGGACATCGAACGGCCCCGGCGTCAGCCCTTGGAGCTGATCTTCGCCTTGAGCTTTGCCAAACGGTCCTGAAACGCCGCCTGGCGGGTCGACCACGCCTGAGGGCCGAGTTCGTGATCGACGGCGGCCCGCTGTGTGGCCACCGAGCGGATGTCCTGCATCGTACGTTTGGTTTTGAGCACGAGGTCCCTGGGCGCGGCGCCGGCCTTGGCCGCCATCGCCTGGGCGGCGTCGAGCAACTGATCGTCGTCATGGACCTGAAAGGCCAGTCCGACCCGGGCCGCCTCCTCGCCGTCGAAGACCTGGGAAAAGAGGATGGCGGCGGTTGCGACCTGCGGTCCGCAGATGTTCTGATACATCCAGGTGTGGCCGCCGCCGGGATGGAGGCCCAGGTCGAGGAAGCGGGTGTCGAATCGGGCGGATCTCCCGGCGAGCCGCAGGTCGCAGATGAGGGCCAGGTTCATGCCGGCGCCCACGGCCGCACCGTTGACGGCGGCAATCGTCGGCAGCGGTGATCTCCCGATGCGAAGAAAGCCCTCGTAGATGGTGAGGAGCCCCTCCTCCGCCGAGTCGCCGAGGTGGGACAGATCGGCACCGGCGCAGAATGCCGGTGGATTGCCGGTCACGATCAATGCGTTGATCGATCCGTCGGCTTCGATCGTGTTCATGGCGTCGTCGATCTCGGCGCACATCGGAAGGGTCACCGCGTTGCGACGCTTGGGGTCGTTGAGGGTGATGGTGGCGACACCGTCTGCGGTTGTGACGTCGATCAGGTTCATGGCCGTCAAGTGTGCCACCGTCCCGCGCCGGGTCCCAAGCCTCTACCCTGGGAAGCGATGGCTGGTCGAGGTTTGTTGGCAGTTCCGTTGGTGGTTTTGGCGTCGGGTTCGCCTCGTCGCGCCGCCATCCTTCGCCAACTCGGTATCGAACCCGATATTCGGCCTGTCGACGTCGACGAAGCGGTTGTCGCCGGTGAGTCGGCGTCGGATCTCGTCGAGCGCCTGGCCACGGCGAAACTGGAGGCCTGTGCTCGACTGCTGGCTCCGTCCCCCCGATCCATTTTGATGATCGCGGCCGATACGGTGGTCGAGATCGGTGGCTCGATCCTGGGCAAGCCGACGGGGGAGGTGGATGCCGACAGGATGCTGACGATGTTGTCAGGACGAGACCACCATGTCGTGACCGGCGTGGCCGTCGGGCTGATCGATCCCGCTGAAGCCGATGTCGACGGGAACGGTCCGCTCCGCGTGGCGTCTGCCCGGGAAACAACCGAGGTGTCGTTTCGAGTGCTCGACCGTGATCTCATCGATTGGTACATCGGTACCGGTGAAGCCTTCGACAAGGCCGGATCCTATGCCGTACAGGGCCGTGGAGCGCTGTTGGTGGATCGTGTCGACGGATCGTATCTCAACGTGGTCGGGCTGCCGGTCGTTGCGCTCGACGACCTGTGCCGCCGACTGGGCTGGCCGCTGCACCGCCTCGCCGGTGCCCACCACGTCGGTGTCGGGCGTGAAGCCGAGGCGGGGATCGGCACGTGACGGGGCGTTCTCGAGTCGACGAAACGGCCGCGACGACGATGTTCGCTGCGGCGCCGAGTGGGCCGCTGTTCATTCGCCGGACGCTGGTGTGGGGCATCGGTCTTGCCGTTGCCGCCACGGCACTGTATTTCATGCAGGACCAGCTCCGCGACCTGCTGTCGTCGGGCCCTCGCCTGCGGACCATCCGCCCCGGCTGGTTCGGGGTGATGTTCGCACTCGAACTGGCGAGTTTCGTCTGTCTGTGGTGGTTGACCCGCATCGTGATACCACAGGCGTCGTGGTTCGTCGCCGCCACGAGTCAGCTGGTGTCGAACGCGGTCAGCCGGGTCATTCCCGGTGGGGCGGCGACCGGCGGCGCGGTCTACTACCGGATGCTGGCGTCGGCAGGAGTCGATTCGTCGAAGGCCGGTGGTGCGCTCGCCGTGACATCGGTGATGACCACGGCGGCGCTGGTCGCCATCCCGGCCGTTGCCGGCGTGATGGCCCTCGCCGGCGCACCGATCCCGGAGAGTCTGCTCCCGGCGGCGGTGGCCGGCGGCGTCATGTTCGTGGTGCTGGTGGCCATCGGAGCGCTGGCGATGGCGTTCACCCGTCCCCTCGAACTGGCCGAACGGGTCATCCGAGCGCTTGTGGGCATCGTGGGCCGGGCCGTTCGTCGACCCTGGACCGTCGGCGACGGTCAGTTCGTGGCCGAACGCGATCGGCTGGTCGCGGTCGTGGATCGTCGTTGGCCCGCCGTCGTGGCCGCTTCGGCCGGCAAGTGGGCCTTCGACTACCTGGCCCTCATCGCCGCCCTCTACAGCGTCGGAACCGACCCACGCCTCAGTCTCGTGTTGATCGCCTATGCCGGGGCTCAGGTTCTGGGCATGATCCCCGTCACCCCCGGCGGCCTTGGCTTCGTCGAGGTTGGCCTGTACTCACTCCTCATCATCTCCGGCATCAGCGCCCAGGACGCCAGTCTTGCGACGATCGCGTACCGGCTCATCTCCTGGTGGGTGCCGATCGTCAGTGGATTCGGGGCCTGGGTGCTGTTCCTGCGGAGAACGCCATTCGACGAGGCCATCACCGAACCGGTACCGGCGACCGCCCCGGTGGCGCGTCGTTCCTGATCGCCGCCGGCCGTCGCCGTAACGGCTGTCTCGATGCGCGGCGGCTGGTACGCCGTGCCGGCCGGCACGCCGCGCAGGCGCTGTTCGCGCTTCGTTGTCACAGGGCTCGGTCATAGTGGAACCGTGGAGTACAGGCAGGAGCAGCAGGCTCGCCGGTCATCGTCGACCCCGGCAACGGGTTTGGAGGCCGAGCTGACGTCGATCGGGTTCGCCCGGCTGGCCCGGACCCTCATCGATACCGCCACCGGTTTCGGGGTCGCCGACGTCACATTCCGCAGCCCCGGTCGTGTCGGTGTCGGCAGGGCGATCCGCCGCAACGCCGATGGATCGGCAACCGTTGCGGTCCGCTACCGGGGGCGGCCTGCCGTTTCGGTCACGGCCGACATGATCGAGGGCGTTGTCCGGGCGGCCGGGAACGGCTCGGTCGACGCGTCGGCTCGCGATGCGCTCTGGCGGGCGGCAGGCGAGGTCCTCGTCGTCCGCCCGCCGTCCGAGGCCGAGGTGGCGGCCAGCGGCGTCCATGATCACCCCGGGTCGGTCTCCGACGGTCGAAGCCATTCGAGCGCGGCTCGGCGGTCGGCCACCGGCTCGGGGTTCGGCTCACCGGGTGAGGGCGAGGGTTGCGCGGAGCAGCACGATCGTCGGCACCCACCCGCCCGGCGGGCCGCCTGAGGAAGTCCGATCCTTTCGGATTCGTTCCACTCCGTCGCCTGGCCCCGCCTGTCGGGGATCGGGTCCTATCATGGTCCGGGGAGGCTCTCGCCGCGGCCTCGTCGGACTCAGTTCGCCCGCCACTTCGGTACAAACGGCGAGGAACCCCAATGACCACGATGCAAACGGATCAGAACCAGGTCGAGCGAAGCCTCGCAATCGACATCGGCCGTTGGCTGATCGTCGCCGTCATCGCGCTGTTTGCCCTGATCGTGTTGAACATGGCCCGAACGCATGTCGTCGGCCCGTTCGACAAACTCGTCACCGAGCAGATGTGTCTACGTCACGGGGAGGAAATCGAGCGCACGCTGGTCGATTTCGAACGTTCCAACCAGTTTGCCCTGAGGAACCGGACCGACGGGTTCTGCACGTACGGAGTG
>JBFHME010000067.1:0-17505 GCA_041594435.1 Acidimicrobiales bacterium | reverse complement strand
CTGTCGGTCGATGCCGCGGTGAGGCCGGTCGTGGTTGTAGATGGTTCGGAAGGTGTCGCAGAGGTGGTCGAGTTCGTCGAGGGTGGTGGGTTGATTGGTTTGGGCCCGGAGCCAGGCTTTGAGGGTTTGTTGGTAGCGTTCGACTTTCCCGCACGTGGTGGGGTGCGCTGGTCGTGAGTGTTTCTGGGTGATGCTGGTGAGGGCACAGAACGTTTCGAGGGCGTTGCGGCCGCCTTTGCCCCCAGCGAATCGGGTGGTGTAGACCAGGCCGTTGTCGGTGAGGATCGAGGCTGGGAACCCGTACTGTTCAGCGGTGTTTTGGAGGGTTTCGACCACGATGTCGCCGGTGACGGGCAGATGGGCGGTCGAGCTCAACGCGTAGCGTGAGTGGTCGTCGAGCCATGACAGGATTTCGGCTCGGTTGGACTGGTCGGGCAGTGGTTGGCCGAGGTGGTAGTAGGTGATGTCGGATTGCCAGGTTTCGTTTGGCAGGTCGGCAGCGAACCGGATGAACGATGACCGGGGTCGTTTCCTGGGGTTGGGTGTGACCCGCCCGGCGGTGATCAGATGGCGGCGGATGGTCGAGGCCGACACAGTGATCTGGTGGTGCCGGGCGAGATGCCACCGGATGGTTTCAGGTCCAGCATCGAGGCCCTGGCCTGAGAGCTCGTCACGTAGGTTCACGATCAACTCGACCACCTCATCAGATGTCTTGTTCGGGCTCGAGTGAGGTCGGCGGGATCGTGGTTCGAACGCTGTGTCACCCTCGGCCCGGTAACGGGCCATGAGTCGTGACACGGTGGCCTCCGACACCCCATAACGCCTCGCTGCTTCAGCCTGAGAGATCTGCTCGATCGTGACCGCAGTGATGATCGCACGCCGCTTCGACATGCCCCCCGAGCATGGTCACGATCCTTGCACATGACGCGAACCATGCCTTGCACATGTCCTGAACCATCACACCATCGTCCGCTCACCTGTGATGTCGCGAGACATCTGCAAGGCCCGAACCCTCAGGGGTTCGGGTTTTTGTTGTTTCTGGCACAACGAGGCCGGGTTGGGTGGTTGATGTCGAGTGGATCGATCTTCTTCAGGTCGCCGTCACCGGCGCCGGTCGCCGTCGTTCAGTCCGTGGGCCCGGAAGACGCTTTCTCGAGATGATCTTCCACCCGAAACCAGGTGTCGGATCCACCGACCGGCGACGAACCCCCGGCTCCTTGGGGGATCGGAACCAACTGGAACAGGGTCTCCGGCGAACAACCGCGCGCCCTCAACACCCGAGCCGCAGCGCTCTTCCCCGCCTCCGCGTCCTCTGCCGAGACCCAATCCTCTTCGTCGTCGTTCCACAACACTATGTAGCTGGCCATGGAACCCCCGTCGGCCACAACGGCCCGAACTGAAGGATGCGAAGATTCGAGTTGGGAGGGGCGGGTTCAGGCCGACTCGGCCTCGACCGCCGCCTCCAGGGCGTCGACGTGGTTCTGAACCGAGCGGGCCATGTCCCAAAGGTCGGGGACGAGTTCGCGGTCGGACACGAAACCGAAGTCGAGCATGCCGTTGTTCGACTGCACGGTGACGTTGAGGCCGACACCGTCGACGATGGCCGAGACCGGGAAGTTGCCGACGACCTTCGCCCCGCAGAAGTAGAACGGGAAACTCGGGCCGGGAACGTTCGACACCACCACGTTGAACGGCAGCGTCACCCGGTCGGCCAACTTCGTCGATGCGATCAGTCGAGCGGCGAGTGCAGTCACCGCCGGTGGTGCGACTTGTGTGAGATCGGTGAGCATGTCGGCCGGCAGCGCCTGGTGCTGACTCTTGGCCTGCTGCATCCCTTCGCTGACGAGCCGCAGTCGCTCAACCAGCGAGTCGACGTGGGTGGCGAGAGTGGCCACCGTCATCGACACGTAGTTCCCGACCGCGTTCTCCTGACCCGGCTTGCGTACCGACAGCGGCACCATGGCCGTCAGCGACCGATCGGGGGTGGCTTCGTGCTCGTCCAGCCAGCCTCGCAGCACTCCGCCCACCACAGCGAGGACCACATCGTTGACGGTGACACCCGCGGCGTTCTTGATGCCCTTGATCTGGTCCAGCGGAACCGACGTGAACGCCCACCGGCGATGCGGCCCGATCGTGGCGTTGAACGGCGTGCGTGGCGCCGTGAGACCGACCGCGCCGCCGGCGGCCACCGCCGCCTGGCCGCCACCGTCGCCCGGCAGCGCCTGGGCCACCAGCGGACCGAAGACAGGAAGCGATCGGCCGAGCGTGATCCCGGCCCGAGCGATCCGCACCGGCGACAGCGCAAGTGCGGCGAACGCCCGGATCAGCACGTCGTCGGTTGACTGACCCGTCTTCGGCACGTACGGCTCGGGGTCGTCCGGCACCGGAGAGGCCGGGTCGACGTCGACCAACGTGGTCAGCAACTCCTGGCCCGACATCCCGTCGATGGCGGCGTGGTGGATCTTGGTGAGCATCGCCACGAGACCGTCGTCGAGCCCCTCGATGAAGTAGCTCTCCCACAGCGGTCGTGACCGGTCCATGGCTCGTCCGTGGATTCTGGCCACGAATTCGGAGAAGTTCTCCGGTCCGGCGCCGCCCGGCACGGCACTGTGGCGGAGGTGGTAGTCGAGATCGAAGTCGGGATCGTCAACCCAGTAGGGCCGATCCAGACCGAACGGCACCTCGACCAGCTTCTGCGTGAAGGGGGCCAACTCGCCGAGTTTGCTCTGTATGTGGCGCCGAACCCGGTCGAACGTGAACGGCTCGGGTGATGTGGACGGATCCAACAGCAGCACGCCGGTGACGTGGCCGACCGTCGTGCGCGTCTCCATGCTCAGAAACGCCGAGTCGATTCCCGTGAGTTGTCGCATCAGACCTTCTGGGGTGGAAAGAGAGCGGCGGTGAGCAGGTTCGGCCGGAACGGCGCCCACGAGTTCTTGGACTGGGCCAGACGATCGGCGATCACCACCGCAGCCGAGGTGTTCACACCGAGACCACAATGACTGCCGTGGACCCTGATGTTCTCGGCCTCGGGCCCTGCCGTCTGTCGACAGCTTCGCCAGGCGACGACTCCATCGGTGGTGGTGTAGATCGCGGTCGACGGCACCGGGATCCGGTCGAGTTCGACCGAGCCACGATCCCTCACGAATCGGACTCTCCGGCCGTTGCGTTCATAGATCCCGCTGACAGTGGTCGGCTCCGCGTGGGCGATGTTGAACGGGCTTCCGAGGCTGATGACCTGGCGGATCCTGCCGGGATGCTCCGTGGCCAGGCAGCGGGCGTAGATGCCACCCAGCGACCACCCGACCAGCGTGATCGGCCCGCCGGCCCGGTCCGACTCCTCGACGAGGCGCCGCCGGATGCCATCGAGTATCTCCTGGGTGGGACCGTGATTGCGGCCGAGTTCCCAGCCGACGGCTCGGTGGCCCATGCGTCGCAGCAGCCGGCGCAGCGGCCGGGTGCTGACGTCGGAGGCGACGAGGCCGGGCATGACCAGGACGGTGTCGGCGCGAGCCCGGTCAACCCGACGGAACAAGGGGGCCACCGCCGCGAACAGGCCGTACTCGGCCGGGGCCAGCAGCTCGAACGCCCGTGAGGCGGGACGACGACTGGGACTTTCCGCGACGACCATCGACAAAGTCTAGGTCTTGGCCTGCCCCGCTCGAACATCGACAGCGGAATCCGAGGTCATTCCGCAGGTACCGCAACGAGGATTCGGCGGAGGAGAACCAGGCTCACGGCCCCGGTAACGACCGGCGCGCACGTCGGCCACGACATCACCGCTAACATGAATGGTATGGCGAAGGCGAGCGCGGGGCGGCTTCGGCCGATGGCGGCTCTCCTGGTGTCGGTGGTCCTCCTGCCGGGCTGCGGTGTAACCGACGGTTTGGACCGATTCCAGGAGACGATCGACGAGACACTCGACGAACCCGAGCCGTTGTCGACCCCGGCCGTCGGCACTGCCGTCGACGACTCACTCGGCACGAAGTGGACCGAGTACGCCGCCGAGTCGGGAATCTACAGCGTCGACCTGCCCGCCGAACCCGAGTACGAGGGGTTGGAGCTCGATGGCCTGCCCGTTGGAGGGTGGTTGGTCGAATCGAAATCCGACGGCTTTGGGATCGGCGAGTACGATGTCGGGTTCGGCAAGTCGTACGATCTCGATCTCGGTGTGATCCGCGCCATCGAAGCCGCGGTCTCGTCGATCGAGGAGCAGTTCGGAAGGTCGGCGACCTACGACGTGGTGGAGCAGCGTTTTGAAACCCGAGATGGCCATGAGGGCGTCCGCTTCGTCGCCGCTGTTGCCCTTGTGAACAAGCCGTACGCCACCGTTCACGGTGCGGTCTACAACGCCGATGGCACGGTGGTCTTCGTGACCATGACCGACACCGACAGCGACAACCCGGCGGACGCCGAACGTTTCATCGACTCCCTGGAACTGTCCCCGTAGACTTCGGCCCGTGGCCGTCAACCAACTCACCATCCTCAGCTGGAATCTGGCAATGTTCGAACGTTCGGCCGACGCGCCGACCTACTGGGGGCACTCGGACGTGGAGGCAACCGTTCGGGAGACCGTGCTCGCCGTGAAGCCCGACATCGTCGCCTACCAGGAGCTGCCCGGTCTGGTGCCGTTCGTCGAGACCCACGACATGATCCGCAGCAATCCCCGCAGCCACAGCGGCAACCTCGCCACGCTGGTCACACATCGGTTGATGGCCGCCGAGCCGCAGGCGGCCGGCGTCAAAGATACTGGCATCCTCACGACCTTTCCCGAGATCGATCTCACGGTCGCCAACGTGCACCTGGCTCCGGGGCGGGGTTCGGCCGAGCGGCGTCGTGAACAGGTACGTGTGGTGCTGGACGCCAGCCCGGCGGAGCGGGTCGTGGTGATCGGCGACACCAACACCCGAATCGACGAGGAAGCCACCTTTGCCGATCTCGGCCTCGATGCTCCCCGACCGCCGGTCCCGACGTGGGACGGGTACCGCAACCGATTCCGGGGTGATCAAGGCGCGTTCCGGGCCTTTTTCACCCGAGCACTGACCGCCGGTCCGGTGTCGATCGTCGACCAGCAGGTCCTCGATGAACCGCTCGACGTCGACGGGCAACGGTTCCACGTCAGCGACCATTTCGCGCTGCTCGTGACCGTCCGCTGGTAGACACGAGCCGGCAGCACCCAGCCGTGTGACCGTGAGACGGCAGCCGGTTACGCCTTGGGCCAGACGACGACCTGCCGGCCGATGTAACCGACATGGACCTCGTCACCGGGACGGCGTGACGAGTCGGTCGTCCGTACGAGCAGGATCTCGTCACGGCTCGCAATCTGGTAGAGCACGTCGTGTCCGAAGTACTCGGCCGACTGCACCACGCCGACCCGGGACGGTCCGAGACCGCTTCGATCGTCGCGAGCCGCATCGAGGAGATCGAACTGTTCGGGACGGATCAGTACGTCGACCTCGGCGGCTCCGGACCCGGGTTGCCTCCCACTCGTCGACTCGTCGACCAACACGGCATCGTGCTCACCGAACGGTGTCCTGACGCGAGTGCCGCCACCGTTGTGCCCGGCTCCGTTCAATCGGCCCGACACGATATTGGTCTCACCGACGAAGTCGGCCACCCATCGGTTGCGAGGCCGGTCGTAGAGTTCGGTCGATGGCCCGATCTGCTCGAGCGATCCCTCCCTCATCAACGCCACCCGGTCACCGAAGACGAACGCCTCATCCTGATCGTGGGTGACGACGATCGTGGTGATCCCGATCTGCTGCAGGATGCCCTTGACGTCGCGGCGTAGCTGACTCCGCATACCGGCGTCGAGCGCCGAAAACGGTTCATCGAGCAACAGCACCGCCGGATTCGGAGCCAGCGCCCGGGCCAACGCCACCCGCTGCCGCTGACCGCCCGACAGCGAGTCGGGTAACCGGTCGGCCAGCTCCGACAACTCGACGAGCCCCAGCATCTCGGCGGTCCGACCGGCGGGATCGGTGTGGTCCCGCAGCCCGAAGGCCACGTTCTCGGCCACGGTGAGGTGCGGAAACAGTGCGCCGTGCTGAAACACCATACCGACCCGCCGCCGGTGCGGTTCGACGTGAATGCCGGCGCCGTCGACGGTCCAATCGCCGATACGAATCTCACCGCTCGACGGTTGCTGCAACCCGGCGATTGCCCGCAACAGGGTGGTCTTCCCGCACCCCGACGGGCCGAGCAGGGAGAGGGTTTCGCCGGCTGCCACGTCGATCGAGACGTCATGCAGGACCGATTCATCCGGCCGATAGCCGACATACAGATGCTCAACGAGAACCGGTGCCACCAGCACTTCACCCTACCTCGAACAGGTGCCGGTTCGGGCGCAGAACGACGAGCCAGGTCAGTGCACCCGACACCATCAGCAGGACCAGCGCGGCCACGGCCGTCTCACCGTAGAAGCCCTCGGCGTAGCCGGACCAGATCCTCGTGGCCAAGGTGTCGAAACCGATGGGGGCCAGCAGCAGCGTCGCCGGCAGCTCCTTGACCGTCGACAGCAGGACCAAACCGGCTCCCGACACCAGACCTGGACGCATCAGCGGCAGCTGGATCGACCACAGCCGCCGAACGACCCGTGGTTCGAGCAGCGAGGCCGACTCCCGGAGTTCGTCGGGCACGGCTCGCACTGCGGTCTCCGAGGCGCCCAGCGCCTGGGCTCCGAAGTGGACGATGTAGACCGCGATCAGCGCCGGGAAGCTCTGGTAGAGCCACGAGAACCCGGGGGTGCGCAGCGTCCAGAACACCATCGAGAGAGCGAGCACCACGCCGGGGAGGGCGAAGCCGGTGAGCACGGCACCGCTGCACACCGAGCTGAGGCGTGATCTGCTGCGAATCGACAGCAGGGCGACCGGCACCATGGCCCCGACGGCCAGCGCCGCCGTGACCGACCCTGCCAGCGCCGTGTTGACGATCGCACCGGGCAACCGACCAAGGTTCACCCGACCGTCGAGCAGACCCCGGGCGGCCCACACGGTCAGACTGGTGATGGGGACCAGCATCGCCAGCACGGCAACCAGCCACGCCCCCAGGGCGGCCGGCCACCGAGCGCGACCCAGTCGGACCGTCGGCTCGAAACGCACCTCGGACCGGCTGTCGGGACCGGTGCTCGGGCGGATCATTCGCTCCAGGCCGACCACCACGACCGCCAGCAGCATCAACACGGCGGCAGCGACGAACGAAACACCGCGATCGGCCAGGAACGAGGAGAAGATGACCCGTGTCAGTGTGTCGAACCGGAGGAGCTGCACCGCCCCGAACTCCGAGAGCGAATAGAGGAACACCAGCAGCGTGCCGCTCAAGACGGCCGGTCGGAGCTGGCGCAGCGTGACGGCGAGGAACGTCTCCCACGACGAGCGCCCGAGCAGGCGGGCCGACTCGTGCAAGGCCGGGGAGAGCGCCTGGGCCCGAGCCATGACCGGCAACAGCACATACGGGTAGGTGAACAGGCTGAGGATGGCCCATGACGGCCAGAAGCCGCCGACCCGAACCGGTGTATCGCCCCCCCGCAGCGGCTCCACGATCCCTTCGATCACCCAGTGCAACACGCCCGACGGGGCGAGCGCCGCGAGGTAGGCGGCGGCCCCCACGAACGATGGCAGCACCAGGGCGAGCGGCAGGATGACCCGCAGCGGTCGGGCGGTCGGCATGTCGGTGACCACCAGCAGCCAGCCCAGGGTGGTGCCGAGTACGGCCGCGGTGGCCGACACCGAAACCGCCAGCAGCAGGCTGCGTGCGGTGGGAGCCAACGATTCGGTCACGCCGTCGGGGGTCCACAGCTGGCCGGCCCGGATTCCGATGTAGACGGCGGGCATCGCAAAGGCGATCGCGACGGCGACCACTGCAATCTGCAGTGGTCGCGGCTCGCCAGACGTCCACCTCGTTCCGAAGGTGGATGTCGGTCGATCGATCCAGGCCATCGCCTCGGCTGCGCCCTCCGCCGCTATCCGTCGAATCCGGCCTGGCTGATCAGGTCGCGGGTGGCCGACAGGCCACCTTCGAGTTCCTCCAAGTCGAGGCTGCCGACGTCGGTGAAGGACGCCTCGGGGATGACCGCGGCCGGGGCGATGCCCTCGACGAGCGGATACTCGAAGGTTTCGTCGGCAAAGTATCGTTGGGCCGACTCCGACAGAAGCCAGGTCAAGAGTGCATCGGCGGCCGCGTCATTGTCGGAACTCTTCAGCTTCGCCGCTGCGGTCACGATGAGGAGGCTGCCGAGATCACCCGCGGCGAACTGATGGTTCAGCGCCGGGTGGTCTGGGTTCTCGTCGATCGCTCGGAAATTGTAGTAGTGGTTGACGAGACCGGCATCGACCTCGCCCCGGGCCACCGCTTCCACGATGGCACTGTTCTTCGCGTAGCTGACCGCTTCATTTGCCGCGAGACCCTCGAGCCAGGCCAGGGTGGCGTCGTCACCCAGCTCGAAGCGCATGGCCGTGACGAAATCCTGGAATGAACCGTTGGCCGGAGCGATGCCGAGGCGACCCTTCCAGATCGGGTCGGTCATCTCCGCGATCGACCGCGGCAGCTCGTCGTCGCTCACCCGGTCCGGATGGTAGACGAGCACCCGCTGGCGGCCGCTCACCCCGACCCAGCGCCCGTCGTCGTCACGCACGGTGGCGGGCACGAGATCGAGAACCGATTCCGGCAGCTCGGCCAGCATGTCGGCCTGGTCGAGGAAGCCGACGGCGCCGGGGCTCTGCGACAGGAAGACGTCGGCCGGCGAGGCGTCACCCTCTTCGGCGATCAGCGCGGCCAGGGTGTCGGATTCGTCGTAGCGGACCTCGACCTCGATGCCGGTCTCGGCCGTGAAGTCGTCGAGCACCGCCGCCATGAGATCCTCGTTGCGGCCGGAGTACACGGTGACGGTTCCGCCGTCGCCGCCCGATTCCGTGCCGGTGCTCGTCTCGGTGTCGGACGAATCGCCACAGGCCGTTGCCAGCAGAGCCAATGCAAGAAGGGCGACCAACACCGCGGTACATCTTGATCTGATCTGGTTCGTTCTCATCGATCGGCAGTGTAACGACAGCTGTTAGGGATGCCTACCAAAAAATCTGAAGTGAGACTTTCGTCATACGTGAAGCAGGCCGGTGATCGAAGATGAGCCGGGTTATAGTTGATGGTATGACCGGATACACCTCACCCGAGCATCACCCGGCGTTCGAGGAATACTGTGAGACGATCTTCGAGCTGGCCGAAGACGGGCTCCAAGTCATCCAGGCTCGTATAGCCGAGCGGCTCGAGGTCTCCCGTCCCGCGGTGTCCGAGATGATCCGCCGCATGGCCGACGAAGGGCTCGTGACCACGAACGACGGAGGTGTGATCTCCCTGACGCCAAGTGGACAGGCTCTGGCCCAGACCATGGTCCGTCGCCACCGCCTGGCCGAACGGTTCCTCACCGACGTGCTGAACCTGTCCTGGGCCGAAGCCCATCACGAAGCCGGCAAGTGGGAACACGTCATCAGCCCTCGGGTCGAGGAGGCGATCGTCGAGCAACTCGGCGACCCCACCACCTGCCCGCACGGCAACCCGATTCCCGGCTCCGACTACGTCGAGCCCGACCTGATCCCCCTCGTCGAAGCCGATCGGGAGTCGAGCATGGTGATCACCCGCATCCCCGAGGAGTTGGAGTTCACACCGGGGCTCCTCGAGTTCCTCGAGGACAACCAGGTTCTTCCCGGCACCACCGCCAAGGTGCTTGCCATCTCTCCCGACGGCACGACAACCCTCGAGGTCGCCGACAGGATCGTCGGTATCAGCGCGTTCACCGCTGAACGAATCATGGTGAGCCAGGTTCCCTAGACGCTACGAGGGCAGGACACAGCGGTTGACCAGCCGCCCGATGCCCTCGACCTCCACCACCACCTCGTCGCCGGCCGACAGGAACTCCGGCGGTGTGCGGGCCACCCCGACACCACCCGGGGTTCCGGTGGCGATGATGTCGCCAGGATCGAGGGTCATGATGCGGCTGAGGTCGGCGACGATCTCCAGCGGGCCGAAGACCAGCTGCTCGGTTGAGGACCGTTGTTTGACCACGCCGTTGACGGTGGTCGATAAACCCAGCCCCCGACCGTCGCCCAGGACGTCGGCGGTCACGAGCACCGGACCGACCGGCGTGGTCGACTCCCAGGTCTTGCCGGCGACGAACTGGGTGGTGCGAGTCTGCCAGTCCCGAACGGACACGTCGTTGAGTGCGCAGTAGCCGGCGATCGCGGCCAGCGCCTCGTCCGGTGTCGCGTTCCGGACCGGTCTGCCGATCACGAGAGCCAGCTCACACTCCCAGTCGACCGAGGTGGAGGCGTCCGTCGGTGGTAGCACGATGTGGTCATTGGCGCCGATGAGGGAACGCCCGTACTTGGCGAAGTACGTCGGGTGGTCGGGTGGCGTCCGACCCATCTCGGCGATGTGATCGGCGTAGTTGACGCCGACACACACGATCTTGTCGGGTCGGGGCACGATCGGAGCGAGATCGGCGGCCGATCGGGCGATCGACTCTCCGCCGTCGGCCGCCGCGGCCTCGGTCAGGCCGTCCTCGGCGAGCAACTCCTTGATCGTCGGCCATCGCAGCAGGGCGATCTCGTCACCGTCCACCCGTCCTGCTCGAAACCCGCCGTTGTGCCGTACCGTCACCAGTTCCATGGAAGGCGATCATATCCAGCCTTTCCGCCGCGCTCGATCTGGGTCATACTTGGCTCCAGTCGACACGAACAGGACACGGTGAGGTAAGCCGATGGGCGACAAGATCGCTCGCAGTCTGGCCGAAAAGGGACATCATTTCACCCGCGCCGGCAACGAGACCCATCATCTGCGTATGGGCCCGGGCCCGGAGCTCGAAGCCGAGTGGGTGGCGGCCGGCCTGAGGCTCCCCGACCTCGACGAGCTACGCCGCTACCGGATCGACCGTGTGCGCTCCAAGCTGGAAACGATGGGCTACGACGGTGCCATTCTCATGGACCCGATGAACATCCGCTATGCCACCGACACGACCAACATGCAGGTTTGGGTGATGCACAACGCGTCGAGGTACGCCTGGGTCGGCGTCGACGGTTCGGTGATCGTGTGGGAGTTCTACGACTGCGACTTCATGGCCGGGCACAACCCCATCGTGACCGAGGTGCGGCCGGCGATCGGCTCCACCTATTTCCTGGCCGGCCCCCGCTACGAGGAGCAGGCCCGCAGATGGTCGGCTGAGATGCTCGACGTCATCGCCACCCATTGCGGACCCCGACCCCGCATCGCGGTCGACCAGTGCCAGTACCTGTGCTACCGGTTCCTGGAGGAGGGCGGCGTCACGATCGGATCGGGTCAGGAGGTCATGGAACTGGCCCGGGCCATCAAAGGCCCCGACGAGATCGCCGCCATGCGCTGCGCGGTTCATGCCTGCGAAGCCACCATGGCCGAGATGCGCCACACGATGGAGCCCGGCATGACCGAACGAGCCCTGTGGGCGAAGCTGCACGAGGGCAACATCCGCCGGGCCGGCGAATGGATCGAAACCCAGATCCTGGCATCGGGCCCGCGAACGAATCCGTGGATGCAGGAGGCTTCGAGCCGCATCATCGAGAACGGCGATCTCGTCGCCTACGACACCGACCTGGTGGGTGCCTACGGGATGATGGTCGACATCTCCCGCACCTGGATCGCGGGCGATCGGGCACCGTCGGCCACCCAACGCCACACCTACCAGCTGGCCTGCGAACAGATCGACCGCAACTCGGCGCTCCTGACGCCGGGCCGCACCTTCCGCGAACTCACCGACAAGGCGTGGACACCCCCGGTCGAGGATTACCGCCACTACTGCGTGCTGTACCACGGCGTCGGGCAGTGCGACGAGTTTCCCGACATCGTGTTTCCCGAACAGTGGGACCAGATCGGTTTCGACGGCGTCCTCGAGCCCGGCATGGTGCTCACGACCGAAGCCTATGTCGGGGACCGGGCCGGGAACGCCGAGGGCGTGAAGCTCGAACAGCAGTACCTGATCACGGAGACCGGGGCAGAGTTGCTCACCCCCTTCCCGCTCGACCTGTAGTCCCGTCGCCGGCCCCGATTCGGGTTCTGTCCCGATCGACCTCGCGGAGATCTAACATCTCGGCCGAATCCGCCGATCCGTCTCGTACGGGTCGAGCCGGTTTCGGTTGAGCCGGGGTCCCTCCACCCCGACAACCAGAGCGGTCCGACCTCCACGTCGAGGTTCGAGGAGGAATCGGGCAGGTGAGAGATCGGACGGCTCGGGTCGCGTCAACCGTCGGCCCGACCATCGTCGCCTTGGTGGCCGGTGTCGTCGGCGCTGTTTTCAGCGTCGGGTTCATCGGTATCGCCCCGGCCGCGGCCGATGGTGAGGTGACCATCGAGGTGATGGCCAACGGGAATCCGGCTGACTCGGCCCCGGGGCCCACGGTCGAGAGCGGGGCAACCGTCACGCTGCGGTACGTCATCACCGTCGCCTCGAGTGAGCCGCTCTTCGACTTCGTCGTCACCAACCTGACCGGCGACGTCAAGCCGAACTGCGACACCGACGACGACGGTCAACCCGACGGCGCCGACGGGCATCCCGGTCCGTTGAGGAACGGTGAGTCGTTCAGCTGCGTGGCATCGATCGTGGCCGGTGAACCCGGGATCACCTTCGCGACCGCTGGGCGCGTCACCGCCTACGACGCAGCGATCACCCAGACCTTCGTCCATGACGACGCGGCCCACTACACAACGATTCGCCCGACAACCACGCAGGCTCCCACCACTCAGCCGCCGACGACCGCCGCTCCTACGACCGACCCACCGACCACACCGGCTCCCACCACCGCCACCACCCAGCCCTCGACGTCATCGTCGTCGTCGACCACGTCGAGTTCGTCAACCACAACACGCCCGACAATGCAGACGACCGCCTCGTCGTCGACGACACGGCCAGCCGTCTCCCCGTCGATCGCGGACGAGGACGGCGCTCCGCCCGACGAGCTGGCCGCAACCAACGACGATTCGGGTGCCTTTCCCCTCTGGTGGGTCGTGCTGGCATTCGCCGTCGGTGGCGCCATCGCGGCGGGGGTCGGCGGTCATCTGTCGCACAAAAAGACAACAGCCCCGGATCAATGATCCGGGACTGTTGGGCGGTGCTGTGCACCAGATGCTCGACACGACGTGCCGCACCGGTGCTTCGCACCCGTGCACCCTCTCGGGGTTACGAGCAGGGTTCGTTCAACCGATCAACCCCAGCAGTGGCGGCTGGCATTCCACGGACGGGTACCGTCTCGCTGCCAGGTGAGAAGTGCCGCCTCATCCTGTTGGGCGTTGGTGGCCAGGTGGGCCTGCGACACGCCGTAGCGAGCCGCGTGACCGTAGGCCGCCCAGCTGCCGGTGAGGAACTGGTACGCTCCCCGGGCCGACGAGTAGGGGTTGGCCGCCTGATAGTTGCCTCCCGATTCACAGCGTCGAATCTCGAGCAGGATCGGGGGGACGTACACGCCGTGGCCGGCGTTGACGTAGCCGTTGCCGGCCGCCGTCGTCGGAGGAGCCGTGGTTGTCGGTGCCTCCGTGGTCGGCGGTGTCTCGACGCTGGTCTCGGTTGAACCCGAGGCACCTTCCGTGGTCGCGGCGTCAGCGGCAGGAGCGGCAGACTGCTCCTCGTTTGACGTGTCGACCTTGGCGGCCTTGGTTGTCTCAGGCCCCGACGCGGTGGTCGGAGCGGTGGCTGTGGTTGCCGGCGCCCTCGTTGATGGAGGCGCCGTCGCCGGAGCGACCGTGTTCGGTGCTTCGGTGGTGGCCGGCACGGTGGTCGTCTCGGCCCGACGACGGAACATCGACGGCTCGAACGCTGCCGCCGCATCGGAATCGAGAGCGGACCAGTTCTCCGGCTCATTGGTTTCGAGTGGCTGATCGGCCACTTCGTATGTCGGCTCGGTGACCTCCTGGGTCTCACCGTCCGAGTTCTGTTCGGCCAGCGCCTGAAGGGCATACGCCTCAGCCGCCGGGTCATTGTCTCGTTGGGGAATGATCAGCAGAGCGGCCGCCGCAGCAGCGACGATCGCCAGCAAACCGGCCTTACGCACTGTCGCAGAGCGAAGTGGCTTGCGCTGTTCCCACCTGTCTTGGATTCGGTCCTTTGCTTCAACGAGCGCTTCTTGTGCACGCGAAGAAGGAGAGGGTGAATACGAGTTTCCTACCATGTCGGTGTTGACTCCTTGCCCGACCCGCCGTCGGGACTAACAAACGATACGTTCCAGCACTCGTTTGGATGAGTGCTCATTGCTTGTCTGCCAGCTGGGAACGCTAACCACGTTACGGACGCGTAACACACCTCCAGGTGACGAGAGTCACGCCGGCGGAATTACACCGATGTCGTTACCGGTCCGCGCGAGCACCGGAGAACCGCGAAATCACGCCGGTTTCGGCTTGTGTCCCCGCTTGTGTGACCTTCGCCACGAATAGGGCCCGAGTGCCCTACCGCCAAGCTCGTTCGAGGCGCACAGTACAGCCATGAACACTCAGAATCACCCGCCCGCGGACGGGGTGGCTCATGAGGAGGTCGGCCTCACGACCGAGATGAACGACTTCACCAACCCCGATCCGCAACCCACCAGCTCACAACAACCACCGCTTCGTCGATCCAAAACCGACAACATCGTGGGTGGGGTCTGTGGAGGCCTGGGCGCAGCAGCCGGTATCGACCCGCTCTGGTTCAGGCTTGGATTCATCTTCCTCGCCCTCAGTTCCGGGGTCGGTGTCGTCCTCTATCTCATCGCCTGGGTCGCCATTCCTGAGGCAACCGACGGTGATCCGGTGGTCCCCAGAAGCCACACCAACAACGGTGCCGTCGTGTTCGGCATCTTCCTCTTGGCCATAGGCTCCGCCCTCCTCGCCGATGCGGTCGTCCCCTGGTTCGACCGGATCGTCTGGCCCCTTGCCTTGATCGGCGTCGGCGTCGGCATGATCTACTTCAATGCAACCAGGCGACACGGCTCATGACCGCGCCATCATCGCCGTCGCCGGTTTCACCACCGACGCCGGGTCGGAATCCCACACCGGCACATGACGGCGTGACGGCCTCGTGGGGCGCGACAACGGTCGGCGTCGTTCTGGTCCTCCTGGGGATCGCATGGCTGCTCGATCTCGGCGGGATCGTCGAGCTCCGAGCGGCGTTGGTGCTTCCGGCGCTGTTGACGGGCGTCGGCGTGGCGTTGATCGTCGGCAGCCTGCGAGGACCCCATCCCGGCCTCATCGCGTTCGGCACGATCCTCACACTCGTCGTGGCCGTCGCGGCGGTAGCCCCGTCCGAGGCGATTCGTGGCGGTCTGGGTGAACGCCATCACGCCGTGACCCGAGCGTCCAGCCTCGACACCCAGTATGAGGTTGGCATCGGCGATCTCGTCCTCGACCTGTCGCAACTCGAGCTCGACGAGGCCCGCCATGTTCGGGTGACCGTCGGCGCCGGAAACCTCGATGTGATGTTGCCCGATGACCTTCCCGTCCGTATCGAAGCCAGCAGCGGGGCCGGCGAAATCATTCTGTTCGACGACAAGATCGAAGGTGTAGGGCTCGAGCGGGACCACCGGGACGATGAGTACGACGACAGCGGCCCGGGCCTTGCGCTCACCCTGGAGATCGGGGCCGGATCCATCGAGGTGACCAAATGAACGCCGGCAACGACCTTCGAAAAGCCGGCGGCCATCAATTCGACGTCGGCAGCCTCACGGCCGGGCTGCTGTTCGCCGGCCTCGGGATCGCCTTTGTTCTGGAAGCATCAGGTCGATGGTCCTTCGAACTCGACCACTTCCGATTCATCGGACCACTCGTGTTGATCATCATCGGGCTGACCACCCTGATCGGCGCGTCACTGGCCCGACACGACCAGACCCAACACTGAGGAGGATTCACCGTGACCAGCAAACCACCACAAGCCCTGTTCGGAACCATCGTTGTCGGTACCGACGGCTCCAGGCACGGCGACAAGGCCTTGGCCGCCGCCGTCGAGTTGGCGCAGGCCAATCCGGGCGCCAAGGTTCATGTGGTCATGGCCTTCCACCCTCTGTCGACCAGGGAGCTCGCCCAGATCACCGCCCAACTACCGGCGGAGTTTCAGTCTGTCATGCACAGCCGGTATCCGGCGGAGTCGACTCTCCGCGACGCGCGCCGATTGACCGAGGCTCGCGGCGTCGACGCCTCGTTCCACGAGGTGGATGACGATCCCACCGACGCCATCCTGCGGGTGGTCGCCGACGTTGACGCCGACCTGGTGGTCGTCGGGACCCGGGGCCTGGGCCCCGCCGGACGCGTGATGCAGGGAAGCGTGTCGACCAAGCTCCTCCACAACACGCCGTGCTCGCTCCTCGTCGTGGTGTGAGCTCGACCGCAGGCCCAAGCTAACGCCGGCAGGGCGGCTGCGGAGCCGCCGGTGCATCCGCAGCCGATGCTTGCACCCCCGAGAGGACTCGAACCTCCGACCTAGTCATTAGAAGTGACGCGCTCTATCCAGCTGAGCTACGGGGGCAGGAACAGCTTACCGTCCGCGCCGTGGCCACGACCGCAGGTTTTCGAACGCGGCGGCCGCAACGATCGCGTCGAAGTTCGCAAAACCCATCGCCGATCGGGCGATTTCGGGCTAGCATTGCAGAGCTTCACCGCGTGACTTGGTGGCCGTAGCTCAGTTGGTTAGAGCGCCAGGTTGTGATCCTGGATGTCGGGGGTTCGAATCCCCTCGGTCACCCAACGCGAACGATTCCGCTCGGGTAACCCCGTCCAGTATCGCCGCAACAACAAGCGCCTCTAGCTCAATTGGCAGAGCATCGGACTCTTAATCCGCAGGTTCTGGGTTCAAGTCCCAGGGGGCGTACCAGCAAAACCCCAGGTCAGGCTCCTAAGGGGAGGCCAGGGAATCACCACCTCAGCAGTCTAACGAGTCGAGTTTGGCACCTTGGGTGCCTTAGACTCCCGTTAGACTTGCCATTAGACTTCTCGTATGGCGACGGTGGAGGAGCGTTTTGAAGCCAAGGTCGATCGGACCGGCGACTGTCACCTCTGGACAGGCTCAAGTACCGCGGCCGGAAACGGCCAGATGCGCGTGGCGGGCAAGCTTCGAACGTCGACCCAGATCGCCTGGGAGATCGCCAACGGCGACCTCCCTCCAGGCGCCCGAATCATCACGTGCCCGAAGAACCGGCTCTGTGTCAAGATCGACCACCTCCAGCTCGACACGAGCAACGAATCGCCGGCTGCAAACACCCCACGCGCCGATCGCGGTAGCGGTTCGATCCGCGAGGTTGCGCCCGGCAAGTGGAAGCTGACCATCGACGCCGGACGCGACGACAAGAACCGCCGGCGCCGGGTCACTCGCACGGTCCGGGGCACCAGACGCGACGCAACCCGTGCTCTGGCGGTCCTCGGCGCCGAAGTTCAGTCAGGTGAGCGCCGACCCACCGCCGAGCCCGCCCAGGCGGGGCAATGGTTCGCCGTTGACGACCTCATCGGCTGGTACATCACATTCGCCCGTGACGTTCG
>JBFHME010000066.1:0-17962 GCA_041594435.1 Acidimicrobiales bacterium | reverse complement strand
CGGTCGATATCGACCGCACCCGCGCATGGTGGGTTCTGTCGGCGATGTCGTAGTCGGCGGCGCTGAGAGCGAGTGCGGAGTGAACGTCGGTCATGGAGCCTCCAGGATGGGTTGGGCGGGCGGGAGGGGTGGTCGCTCACCAGTGGGCCGATTCTAGGTTCACGAACCCGTTCCGGCACGGCTTCGCCGATTCGTGGCCTTCGGCGGGGGCGACGAAGCCGCCCGCTCAGTCGACGTCCCGGTGGGGGCGCTGGTTCGCCGCAGTCAGGTCGTCGATCTGAAGGTGGGTGTTGTCGGTCGTTCGATGGACGGCCCGGAAGAGCAGATGAACGCCCATCGGCAGCGGAACGAGCATGGCCAGCCCGGCAATCACGATGTAACCGGCACCGACCAGATCGAGCTCGATGATGGCCCCCACTCCGGCGACGAGAAACGCGATCGGGCTGGCCACCCCGGCGGCGTGGATACGGGCGTAGGCGGTGGAGAACCGGACGGTACCCACCCCGGCGACCATGGCGAGAAGGCCGCCGAACATGATGAGGAAGTGGGCGAGGTACGTCATGGTTCGACTCCGGGCCGGAAGCCCTCCTCGTCCTCGACGAACCGGGCCGCCGCAACAGTGGCGGTGAACCCGATGATGGCCAGAACCACGGGAAGCACGAGATAGCTCGTGTCGTGGCGGCGGACCGCGTCGATCACGACGGCGCCCATCAGCGATGTGAGCAGCAGGTCAAGAGCCATGATCCGGTCGGGCAACGAGGGCCCTTTCAGCAGACGGTAGACGCCGCAGAGACCGGCGAAGGCGAACGACAGCAGCGCTGCGGTGATCATGACGCATCACCGGATCGAACCGGCTCGACACCAGATGCCACCGGAAACGCCAGACACGCCAACTCGGCCAGTCGCGCCACGTGGGCGATCGTGGCGTCCACATCGGTGTCGTGCAGAAGGTGGATGTACAGCGTTCCCGTATCGACGTCGGTGTCGACCACAACCGTGCCCGGCGTCAACGTGATGGCCGCCGTATAGAACAGCATGTGCCGGCGGGCCTCGGGTGGCACCGCCACGGCCACGACCGACTCCGACGAGCGGTCCTTCAGGGTCACGATCTCGAACACGACCTCGGTGGTCGACCGCACCAGGTCGACGAATACCACCCACGTCAATCGAACCAACGGAACCGGGCGCACACCGCCCAACAGCGGGTCACCCAATCCCTTTGCGGTCACCACGAGGGCCGCCAGCACACCCGATAGGAGGTTGGCGACCGAAAAACGTTCCCACAGAACACACCACACCACGGTCAAGATGAGGATCATCGTCACCCGCCGGACGGTGAAGCCCGTGAGAACCGCAGCCGCCGGCCGGGCGATCATGACAGCACCTCGGCGATGTAGACGGCCGGGTCCATCAGGTCGACGGCGGCGCGCTCGCTCAGATTCAACAGGGACCCGGCCAATGCGGCGATGAAGAGGGTGGCGGCCACGGCGATGGCCGTCGAGCCTCGCATCAGCCAGCGGTTACCCATCGCTGTTGGAATCGGTTTGACCTCATCGGGTCGATCACCCCAGAAGACGCCGATCCAGATCTTGTTCATCGACAGGATCGTCAGGAATCCGGCGACCAGCGCGGCGACCACCACGGCGATCGATGCCTGCTCGACCGCGGCGGAAACCACGGCCAACTTCGCCACGAAACCGGAGAACGGAGGGATACCGGCCAGGCTCAGAGCGGGAATGGCGAACAACCCGGCAACCAGCGGGGTGCGGGCGGCCAACCCGCCCGAGTTGTCGAGCGAACCGGATCTCTGTTCGTTTTCGATGAGCCCACCGACAAGAAACAGCACCGTCTTGACCGGCATGTGATGCAGGAGAAAGAAGATCGCGCCACCGATTCCGGCCACGGAGAACAGGCCCAGGCCCATCAGCATGTAGCCGATCTGGCTGATGATGTGGAACGACAGGATGCGTTTGACGTTCGACTGCGCCAACGCGCCGATGGCGCCGATCACCATGGTCCCAGCGGCCACCGCCAGCAAAAGTGGGCCGAGATCGTTCATCCCCGTCACGGTGTGGAAGCGGATGAGGGCATAGATTCCCACCTTCGTAAGGAGGCCGGCGAAGACGGCCGTGATGCTGGTCGGTGCCGTCGGATAGGCGTCGGGCAACCACGAGAACAGCGGGAACACGGCGGCTTTCGTCCCGAACACCACGAAGAACCAGGCTCCGATTCCCAGGCGGACGGCGTCGGGCAGATCGGGAATACGTTCGGCCAGCAACGCGAGGTTGACGGTGCCGGTGGCGGCGTAGACGAGTGCCAAGCCGAACAGGAAGAGCGCCGACACGAACAGGTTCATGACCACATAGGTCATGCCGGCGCGGACCTGGCCCCTCCGTCCCTGATGGGTCAGCAGGACGTAACTCGACACGAGGATGACCTCGAAGGAAACGAACAGGGTGAACAGGTCGCCGGTGAGAAAGGCCAGTGCCAGTCCGGCGGTCAGGAACGCCAGCAGCGGACCGGAAAGCTCGGGATTGGATCCCCAGGCGGTGCGGCGCTGCCCGATGGCATAGAGCTCGACCACGAAGATGATGGTGAGCGCCCACGGCAGTACCAGGGCGGCGAACAGGTCGGCCACGAGCACGATGCCGAGTTCCGGGTGCCACCCGCCGACCCGTACGGTAACGGTTCCGTTCTGGACGACGCCGATCAGTAGCGCGATCGACGAGCCGGCGGCGGTACCCAGTCCAAGCCCGGCCAGGGTTTCGCGGATGACCGGATGCGACCGCAGCAGCAGTCCGATGGTTGCCGCCATCAGGGGGGCGGCAATGACCAGGGCCACGAGTATGTTCACGCCACCGCCTGCCCCTCATCGGGGTCGAGACCCCGGGGTGCCAGGGCGTTGCCGTCGCCGCTGTCCCGGTCGGGGTCGGCCTCGGTGTCGGCCACCCGGCGATCCTCCAGGTCGTCCTCCACCAGGTCATCACCGGTCAGGTTCTGCTGACGCACGGCGAGGGCGAGAAGAAACAATGTCAGGCCGAACGAGATGACGATGGCCGTCAGGCCGAGCGCCTGGGGTAGAGGATTCGCCACGTCACCGCCGCCGCCGCCGAGCGGAGCGTCGCCCGGTGGGCCGCCGGCGACGAGCAGCGAAAGAACCGTGGCGTGACCGAGCAGGGAAAAGCCGAGAATGATCCGGCTGAGCGATCGAGACGTGATCAGGTAGACGCCGACGGTGATGAGCCCTCCGATCGCGAAGAGCAGTGCGAGGCTCATCGGGGCTCCTCGATCCTGCGGCGGCTGCGAATATGCCGTGAGGCGGCCAAACCGTCGAGTAGCGCGACGACGAGGCCCACCACAATGGCGGTCACCGCGACGTCGAATGGGAGCGCGCTTCCCGACTTGACCGTGCCGAGAACGGGCAGGTCGACCTCACCGAACACCTGGTCGAACAACACGCCACCGCCGAGGGCGGGGGCGGCAGCAACGGCGACGGCCCCGACGAGTCCGAGCCCCACCAGTTCGCGGGCGTACCGCGGTTCCTGGATCCCGGCCAGCGTGCGAAGAATGACGACCGCCCCGAACATGAGCCCGGCGGCAAAGCCACCGCCGGGATTGTTGTGTCCGGCAAACAACAGGTAGAGACCGACCAACAGGGCCGGAGGGGTTACGAGGTGAACGCTGCGGCGGACCATGGGTGATCGGAGGTCCGTCACGCCGACACCTCTGATCGCCGTACGTTGGCCAGCGCGACGATGCCGAGGGCGACAACGACGAGCACCGTGATCTCGCCCAGCGTGTCGAGCGCGCGAATGTCGGTCAAGATCACATTGACCACGTTCGTACCTCCGCCTTCTTCGTCGGCCAGGCGGACCAGGTCGTCGATCGGTGGCCGCCCGGTCGGCTGGGTGGACGCCACCGCCAGTGCCGAGGGAACCCCGATGCCGACCGCGAGCGAGACGACGATCCTGACCGCCTGCCAGGCGTCGGTCTTGTCGGGAAAGCTGCGGGCCAGATGGCCGAGACCGAGCACGAAGCCGACGACGATCACGGTTTCGACCAGGAGTTGGGTCAGCGCCAGGTCCGGGGCCCCGTGGAGTATGTAGACGCCTGATACACAGATACCGACCGCACCGAGGGTGAGCGCCGCCCCGAGTCGGGAACCGACGAATCCACCGGCGACGGCGGCGGCCACGATGCTGGCGGCCAGAAGTGCCTGGAACGGATCGCTCCACAACTCGAAATCGCCCGGTGACAGTTGCAGCGCCATCGGCAGAGCGGCCAGGGAGGCCACGCCGGCCATGGTCACCAGGTAGATCGGCAGCGATCCATGCTGGATCCGACCGATGATCCTCCGGCACGCTCTCGGGATGCCGTCCAGGTAGCGATCGGTGATGGCGGCGCCGTGGGGCGTCGGTACGGCCATCGTGCGGCGGGCCACGGTCACACCGAGGGCGCCGCCGACCACGACGACCGCCGCCGAAACCGCGAGCCCGAGGGTGAAGCCGGGCCACCGAAGTGGAGCGTAGACGTCGGCTTCGGCGTCCAGCTCGACTGCTGCGGGCACAACCAGCGAGCCGAATTGATCGATGAACACGTACCCCAGGAGACCGGCTCCGGCCAACACGACCGAGGGTAACGCCAGGAACGGTCGACTCGGGGCAACGTCGACCTCGGGTCCGGGACCCAACAGACCGATCAGAAAACGGGTCGTGTAGGCGACGGTCAGGACTGCGCCGACGATCACGGACACGCCGGCCACTGCGAACAACGATCCGTCGAGCTCGAGCACCGCTTCGATGGCTGCTTCCTTGGCGGCGAAGCCAAGCAGTGGCGGAACACCGGCCATCGATGCCCCGGCGGCAACGGCGACCACCGCGGCCACCGGCATCTTCTCGGCCAGTCCGCCCAACTCGGTGATGCTGCGGATGCCGGTTCTGACGTCGACCTCACCGACAACGATGAACAGCGCCGCCTTGAACAGAGCGTGGGCCAGGAGGAGCGACATGGCGGCGAAGACGCCTTTCGCCGTTCCGATCGACAGCAACGTGATCAACAGGCCGAGCTGGGAGACGGTGCTCCAGGCCAGGATCAGCTTGGTGTCGTCGTGGCGGAGCGCCCCGATCGCTCCCCACAACATGGAGGAGACACCGAAGGCGAGGCCGAGCGCCATCCACACGTCGTTTCCGGTGAACACGGGCCCGAGGACCGCAACGAGGAACACCCCCGCTTTGACCATGGTGGCGGAATGGAGGTAGGCGCTGACGGGGGTCGGCGCGGCCATCGCGCCGGGAAGCCAAACGTGGAACGGAAGCTGCGCCGATTTGGTCGCCGCCCCGATCATGACAAGCGCGGCGGCGACCGATACCGCAGTGTCGTCGATCCTGGTGAACTCGCTGAGTGTCGTGGATCCGCCTGCATCGGCCAGGACCAGGAGTCCGACCAGCAGGACGAGGCCGCCTCCGGCGGTGATCATGAGGGCCCGACGGGCGGCGTCGGTCACCGTGAGGCTTGTGCTCTTGTAGCCGACCAGCAGGAAGGAGGTGATCGACGTCAGTTCCCAGAAGATGAAGAGCGTCCAGATCGAGTCGGCGAGTACCAGCCCGAGCATCGATGCCGAGAATGCCAGCAGGGTTGCGGGGAAGCGGGCCGGCCCCGCCGCGTCAGCATTGAAATAGGCGGTGGCGAAGGCAAAAACCAGCACGCCGATCCCCGACACGAGCACCGTCATGAGGAGCGCGAGCGCGTCGGTTCGGAAACGGAGAACGAGATCGAGTCCCCCGACCCAGACCATCTCGGTGGTCTCGGGCTCGGCTCCCGAGACGAGCCGATCCACCGCCCAGATCGTCATGGCCAGCGGGGCCGCGGCGGCTATCGCGAGCCCGGCGCGAATGCCGCGGCGCCAGCCCGCCAAGGCGGCAAGAAGCACACCACATGCGTGAGAGAGAAGGAGCCACCACAGCACCGTCTCATGGTAGATCCATGATCGACGAACGGTGATCATCCGATCGATTCGATCGCTGAAATCGATCGATCGTCGCTTGCGAAGGCGTCGAAGCAAGCTTTACAAATTGTTCAATCGGGCACTATCTTGGGCCGAGGTAGCGACCGTCGACAAGCACAGGCTCGATCAAAACCCCCGGCAGCAAGTGAGGCGCGCCCGCATGACCGACTTCATCCTGAACGGCCGGCCGGTCTCGACCGCCGGCAACCACGAGCATCTCCTTGCCGCGCTGCGAGGTGAACTGGGAGTCATCTCCCCGAAGGACGGTTGCGCGCCATCGGGTCAGTGCGGCTGTTGCACGGTCATCGTCGACGGTCGGGCCCGGGTGGCGTGCCAGACGCCCATGTCGAAGGTCGAGGGTGCCGAGGTGCTGACCGTGGAGGGTCTCGACCCGACCGAAGCGGCGGCCATGGCCACGACGTTCGCCGCCCACGGCGCGCTCCAGTGCGGCTTCTGCACACCGGGCATCGTGATGCGGACCAAGGCCATGATCGACAAGAAGGGCGCCGACCTCGAGCGTGAGGACGCCGCCCGCCTCCTCGGTGGCAACCTGTGCCGCTGCACCGGCTACATCAAGATCCTCGACGCCATCGAGGATCTTGCCGGCGGTCACGTGCCTGTGGCCGTGAATCCGAAGGGTGTCGGTTCCCGCGGCATCAAATACGAGGCCGAGTCGCTGACCCTCGGATCCCGTCCGTACATCGACGACATGGCTCCGCCCGGGCTCCTGCACGGCGCCCTGCGCCTGGCCGACCACGCTCGCGCCGACGTCTTGTCGATCGACACGACGGCGGCCGAAGCCATCGCAGGCGTCGAGCGGGTGTTCACCGCGGCCGACGTTCCCGGTGAGCTTCGTACCGGCCTCATCCACAAGGACTGGCCGGCGTTCATCCCGATCGGTGGTCGCACCTCCTACCTCGGCGACGTCCTGGCCATCGTCGTCGCCGACGATCCCTTCACTGCTCGTCGAGCAGCCCGGGAGATCGAGGTCACCTACGACGTGTTGCCGCCGATGACCAATCCGGTACTCAACATCGAATCCGATGAGGATGCGGTGTGGCAGCTCGACGGCAACATCCTGTCGCGCTCGGCGTATCGACGGGGCGATGCTGAAGCCGGTCTGGCCGCATCGACCCACACCGTCACCGAGACGTTCCAGACCCAGCGCATCGAACACGCCTTTCTCGAACCGGAGTCGACCCTCGCCGTTCCGATCCCGGCCGGACAGCCGCTGCCCCTCACCACCCGACCCGGAGACGCCGTCGACTTCGACCGACTGCTCGTGTTCACCGGCGGGCAGGGCATCTGGGACGATCGCGACGACATCGCCCGCATCCTCGGCGTCGAACCGGAGGTGATCGTCACCGAGCTGGTGTCCAACGGTGGCGCCTTCGGCGGCAAGGAGGACATGTCGAATCAGGGCCAAACCGCGCTGGCGGCGTGGCTGCTCCAGAGACCGGTCCGCACCACCCTCACCAGGGAGGAGTCACTGCTCGTTCACCCCAAACGCCACCCGATTCGCATGACCTACCGGGCCGGCTGCGACGGCGAGGGCAAACTCACGGCGCTCCACATCCGGATGATCGGAGACTCCGGGCCCTACGCGTCGGTTGGTATGAAGGTGCTGGAGCGCGCCGCCGGCCACGCCTCAGGGCCCTACGTGGTGTCCAACATCGACGTCGAGGCCATCGCGGCACGGTCGAACAATTCCGTCTGCGGTGCCTTTCGGGGATTCGGGGCCAACCAGGCCCAATTCGCCATGGAGGGGATCATGGACCGCCTGGCCGAACAGGTCGGTATCAGTGGCTGGGAGATGCGCAACCGCAACGTGATCAGCCCCGGCGCCGTCTGGGGCCCCGGACAGGTCATGAATGACGGTTGTCTCGGAGCACAGGCCTGTCTCGATGCGGTCAAACCCCACTACGACGCCGCCGTCGGCGCCGGCAAGGCCGTCGGTCTCGGCCTGGGTCTGAAGAACTCGGGGCTTGGAAACGGCTTCAACGAGATCGCCCGAGCCGTCGTTCGATTCGTGCCCGACGATGTTTCGGTCAACGGCTCCGCGCCGAGGGTCGAGGTACGCCACTGCTGGACCGAGATGGGTCAGGGGGTGCACACGGTCGCGCTCCAGGTCGCGGTCGAGGAGCTGGGCGTCGCGGCCGATCGGATCGATGTCGTCGTCGATTCGACCCGGGAGCTCGGCGCCGGCCAGACCACCGGCAGCCGGGGAACCCTCATGGGGGCCGGGTCGGTGGCCGACGCCTGCCGGAAGGCCATGGCCGATGGGTGTCGTATCGGGGTCGACTACGAGGGCGAGTACCGGGTCGACTGGACCAACTCGCTGTCCGACGGAGTCGAGAATCCGGTCATCCACTCGACGTTCGGCTATGCGGCCCAGCTCGTGATCGCCGACCGCGACACCGGGGAGATCACCGAGGTCGTCGCCGCGCACGACGTCGGTCGTGCGGTCAACCCACTGCTGTGCGAAGGCCAGGTCGAGGGTGCTGTGCACATGGGTCTCGGCTACGCCCTCACCGAGGGTTTCCCCTGTGATGCGGACGGACGCCCGGTCAACGACACGCTGCGAAGTCTGGCCATCATCCGACCGAAGGACATGCCGCCGGTGAGGGTGATCCTCGTCGAGTCACCGGAACCGAATTCGCCCTACGGCATCAAAGGAGTCGGCGAGATCGGTCTCGTGCCGACCGCCGGCGCGGTCGCCGCCGCACTGCACGACGCCACCGGCACCTGGCACAACGAACTCCCGATGGCGAACGACAAGAACCGGGAACGCGCCGAGGCCTGGACCCGGTGACGCACCGACGCCGAACGTCCGGCCCGCCGATCCGCACTTCAACAAGATGGTCAGGGCCGCTACCCTGACCACGATGGCCACGCCTCAGGACCGACTCGATCTCGCTCCCAACCAGACGCCGGGCCTGGTCTGCGCCCACAACCACTTCTACTCGGCCCTGGCCCGGGGCATGCCGGCTCCACCCCGGACGCCGACTTCGTTCCCCGAGATTCTCGAGCTGGTGTGGTGGCGGCTCGACCTGGCTCTCGATCTCGACCTCATCGAGTGGTCGGCGAAGCTGGCCGCGGTGACCGCCCTCGAGTCGGGCTGTACCGCCATCTTCGACCATCACGAGTCCCCCAACGCCATCGAAGGTTCGCTGTCGGTCATCGCCGATGCGTGCGCCGAGGTCGGCGTGCGGGTCAACTGCGCCTATGGCGTCACCGACCGCCACGGGCCCGCCGGCGCCGCGGCGGGTCTGGCCGAGAACGACCGGTTCCTTTCGGCCGGCGGGAACGGCATGGTCGGTCTTCACGCCGCCTTCACCTGCGAACCCGACACGATCGCCGCTGCAGCCGAACTGGCCGACCGACATGGCGTCGGTGTCCATGTGCACGTGGCCGAGGGCCGGATCGACACCTGGCGGAAGCTGGAGGGACACACCAACGACCGGTGGCTCCTGATCCACGGCGTGCACCTGCCGGACGAGCACGGACTGTCGGGCACCATCGTCCACAACCCCCGATCCAACATGAACAACGCCGTCGGCTACGCGAACCCCCGGCGTTTCACCAACCCGGTCGCACTCGGCACCGACGGCATCGGCACCGACATGCTGGATGAGTTCCGGGTGGCCTTCGTCAAAACCCGGGAGGCCGACGTCACCGTCGGACCCGACGTGGCCTGGAGCTGGCTGGAAACGAACTGGTCGCTGTTCCCCGAAGCGAGGAACGACGTCGTCACCTGGTCCTATCGCCCGATGGATCCGTGGCGGCTGGCCTACACGACCCAGGTCTCACCCACCCGGGTCGAGATCGACGGGGAGGTCGTCTGGGCCGATGGCGCACCGACCAAGGTCGACGGCAACGAGATCAAGGCCAGAGCGGCCGAGGCGGCGCAACGGTTGTTCGCCCGGCTCGAATCCCTCTGACCATCCACTCCCGACACGGCCGAACGGAGAACCATTCGTGTCTCAGACCTCAACCAGCTCGACCCGGTCACCCGGTGGGACCCTCGCTGTTTTCGACGCCTTCGACCCCGACGGAAAACAGACCTACGACAATGCCGTCAGGCGATTCCGCGACGAGAACATCGTGCTCCCGACATTCGCCCAGCTCCGTGACCCCTCGACCATCCCCTCCTCGATCCGGGAGCAGCTGGCCACGGTCGACAAGGACGCCCCCGACAGCCGCAACCTGTTTCGGGTCCACTGGTTCAACGCCCATGCCGACGACCCGGGTGGGCCGAACTTCCCCGGCATCGTCGACGTTCCCGACCACGTCGAGCTCCCGCCCGAACTGACCGGGGTCGACGCCCGCATCGTCCTGGCCTTCGGCAACCGGTTCCCGATGATCCGGGCCCACAAGGTGCTGGCCGCCTACTCGTGTCTGGTGGCCCGTCTCGTCACCGGCCGGTTCGATCCGACGGTCGGACGAGCCATCTGGCCCTCGACGGGCAACTACGCCCGCGGCGGGGTGGCCATCTCGAAGATCATGGGCTGCCGGGGCGTGGCCGTGTTGCCGGAGGGTATGAGCCGGGAACGGTTCGAGTGGCTCGACCGCTGGATCGAACACCCCGACGACGTGATCCGAACACACGGCACCGAGTCGAACGTCAAGGAGATCTACGACGAGTGCAACCGTCTGGCGGAGGATCCCGAGAACATCATCCTCAACCAGTTCAGCGAGTTTTCGAACCACATGGGCCACTACGGCGTGACCGGTCCCGCGCTGGAGCGGGTGTACCGGCACGTGACCGCCGATCGACCCGGGCGACTGGCCGCCTTCGTTTCCGCGTCCGGTTCCGCCGGAACACTCGGCGCCGGCGACTACCTGAAGGACGAACAGGGCGCTCGCATCGTTGCCGTCGAGGCCCTCGAATGTCCGACCATGCTCTACAACGGCTACGGCGACCACAACATCCAGGGCATCGGTGACAAACATGTTCCGCTGATCCACAACGTCACCAACACCGATCTCGTCGTCGGCATCAGCGACTCCTCCACCGACCAGCTCGACGTGTTGTTCAACTCACCCGCCGGGCACCGCCTGCTCGCCGAGCGTGGCGTGGAGACCGCGGTGATCGACGCGCTGGTCGACATGGGTTACTCGTCGATCTGCAATACGTTGGCCGCCATCACCGCGGCCAAGCAGTGGGGTCTGGGATCCGACGACGTGATCGTGAGCGTCGCCACCGACGGCTCCGAGCTGTACAACTCGGAGCGGGAGAAGGTGATGTCGCGCCGCTTCGCCGCAGGGTTCGATGAAGGCGAGGCAGCCGCCGTGTTCGAGGAGCATCTGGCGTCGGTCGACGCGAACACCGAGTTCAACCGGGCGATGGAGATGGGGCCGGTGGAGCGCAATCGGGTTTTCAACCTCGGCTATTTCACCTGGGTGGAACAGCAGGGCATTGCCATCGAGGACTTCGATGTGCGCCGTGATCAGGCATGGTGGGGATCGCTGCGCGGCCTCCTCGACACCTGGGACGGGATGATCGCGGCGTTCAACGCCGAAACCGGGTGTCGGTTCGAATGATCGAACCGACCTCGCGGTGCCCCTCCGGAGCAACCTCGCGCCTGGAAACGAAACCCACCGGCGAGCAGAATCCGTTCCTCCGCTACCGGGACCGCCTCGATTCCCACCGGCGGGCCATCGACGGTGGGTTGGGTGACGAGTGGTTCGTCGACGCCGTCGGTTCGCTCGACGATGCGGTCGCCGCGGTCGACGGGCACGGCTTTCGTCTCACACCGGTCGTCGGAGGAACGGCCTTGGCGGTCGCCGCCGGGCTGAGTACCCGAGTCACCCTCACCATCAAGGACGAGACCGGCAACGTGTCGGGATCCCACAAGGCTCGTCATCTTTTCGGCGTCGCCCTCCACCTCCTGGTCGACGAGCGCCTCGGCCTGGCGCCGCCCGCAGGTGATCGGCCGCCGCTGGCCATCGCCTCGTGCGGGAACGCCGCCCTGGCCGCCGGGGTCATCGCCGCGGCCTTGGAACGGGAGCTGCGGGTTTTCGTGCCGACGTGGGCCGAGGAGACGGTGGTCGATCGCCTCCACCAGCTCGACGCCGCGGTCGAAGTCTGCCCTCGCCGGGAGGGCGAAGACGGCGATCCGGCCTATCTCCGCTACCGGGAGGCGGCCGCTGCCGGTGCGCAGCCGTTCTCCGTACAGGGCACCGAGACGCCGACAACGTTCGACGGCGGCCGGACACTCGGATGGGAGTTGGCCGAACAGGTCGGTGCGCTCGATGCCGTCTACATCCAGGTCGGCGGCGGCGCACTGGCCACCGCGGTCTCCCTGGGTGTTCCCGAGGCCGTCCTCCACCCGGTGCAGGCCGAGGGGTGTGCCCCGCTCCGCCGAGCCTGGGATCGGCTCGCCCCCGAGTTCGATTTCGACGATGCCGCCAGCCACCCCGAGGATTTCATGTGGCCCTGGGAGCGCGAGCCGGTCAGCGTTGCCACCGGCATCCTCGACGACATCACCTATGACTGGCTACCGCTTCTCCGCCGCACACGAGCGACCGGAGGGGAGCCGTTGGTGGTCCCCGAGGCCACGATCGTCGAGGCTCACCGGCTGGCCCGTGAACACACGTCGGTTCCGGTCTGCACCACGGGAGCGGCCGGCCTGGCAGGGTTGCTCCACCACCGCCCCGGTGAAGGCCACGTCGCCGTGGCCTTCACCGGCGTGGAACGCTGACCGGTGTCGTGCCCGGCCGAGTGCCGGGAATACCACTAGGCCCCGTAGTGCTCCAGGTAACGTCTCATCGCCCCCAACTGGTCGCCGTCGAGTTCGGCCAACGCCATGATGTCGTGCACATCGACGATGGCGAATGCCGGCATGGCGAACTCATCGGCCAGCGCGTCCAGCGCCGGGCGCCCGTCGATGCCCCGCTCGCAGCGATTGACCGACACCACCAGGCCCGCCAGCTCGATGTCGGCCTCGGCCCGAAGAAGCGGCACCACTTCGCGAACCGCGGTTCCGGCGGTGGTGATGTCCTCGACGATCACGACCCGGTCGCCGTCGGCCAACCGGTGGCCGACCATGGTTCCGCCCTCGCCATGGTCTTTGGCCTCCTTGCGGTTGAAGCAGTAGGCGACATCATGACCGCGGTCGGCAAGCGCCGCCGCCGTGGTCACGGCCAGTGGGATTCCCTTGTAGGCCGGACCGAACAGCACGTCGAATCCGGTACCGAGCCGATCGAGAACGGCGTCGGCGTAGAAGCCTCCGAGACGTCGTATCTGACTCCCGGTTCGATACAAGCCGGTGTTGATGAAGTACGGGGTCTCCCGCCCGCTCCTGGTCACGAACGATCCGAACCGGAGAACGTCGGCCTCGATCATGAACTCGACGAACTCCCGCTTGTACGAGTCGCTCATGCGGTCGGCCCGACGGAGATCCACCCGTGTCGCCCCGGGCCGCGGGCCTCGATGTCGAGCTGTCGGGCCTCGGGTGGACCGAGCGCCGGCCTCTCGATCCGCTCGAACGTGGATGCCATCTCGACACGCTACAGCAACCGTCGGCCCACCACGATCCGTGCGCTCCGCGACCCCCCTCCGGGGCGCGGAGCGCACAAGTCCACGATGCGGGTCGGCTGCTCCTTGCCGAAGTGACTACTTGCCGAAGTCGGCGACGACGGGCCTGCCGCTCCGGTCGACGTCGCCGTCAACCGAGTCGGGAGGCAGACGGGTCTGAACCTCACGCACGTACAGACCGAGGAAGATGCCGGCGATGGCGACCAGTGCCAGCCAGGCACCGGACGACAGCATCACCAGCGCCGGTGCGGGACAGGTTCCGGCCAGGGCCCAGCCCGTTCCGAACAGCACACCACCGACGACGTGGTGGCGCTCCGGTTTCGAGCGGCTCAAGTGGAGGAGGCCGGTCATCAGCGTCGGCGTCGAGCGCCGTTCGAGGAGCCACAGCAACGGGGCGGCGACGGCGATGGCGGAGCCCATCACGAAGAACACGTACAGATCCTCGAGGACCAGCGCGTTGTGAATGGTGTCGTACTCGTGCAACAGCCCACCGGCCAGCAGGCCGCCGAACAGCGTTCCGGCCACCAGGCCGGTCGCGTTCATCGAGCGATTCATCGTCGTTGTCATCACAGCGCACCTCCGAAGACGGATCGCATGGCCAGGCTGACCACGACGGCGGTGGCCACGAAGGTGGCCGTCATCGTCACACTCGCCGGTGATCGCTGGGAGACACCACACAAGCCGTGGCCCGACGTGCAACCGCCGGCGACGGCTGCTCCGTAGCCCAGCAGCGTGGCGCCGACGAAGATCAGGATCACGACGACCGGCATGCTGAACGTTCCGGTGAGCGCGTCGTAGCCGGACCGGAACTCACCGCCGGCGTTGTCCCGCAGGACCTGGGTCACGAACAACCCGCCCAGGAACATACCGACGAAGTACCAGACCCGCCAGACGGCGACCTCGGGACGCCGCCGCAGCAGCCCGGACGTTTGGACGTAGGCCCCGCTCGCTCCGAGTGGCTGGTTGTTCACCAGGAACAAGCCGGCCACCAGAAGCCCGAGACCCGGCCCGACCACCCACCAGGGCAATTGGGCGGGGAGGAGATCAAACACGGCACGAATCCTTTCCACAGGTGCTTCCCGCCACGACGAACAAGTCTTCAAATCGTGAACGGCGAACCATACTCCGAATGTACGTACATAAGACTAGACAGAGAGTGGCGAAGACGCAAGCCCACGACGACGTTGGACGCACAGAGGCCGGAGCCACCATCGACAATCATCGTCGACAGTGATGTCGAGTGGAGACGCTTCGCGTGGAACGATCTTCGTTCCAAGCGAACTCAATCCGGCAACAAATACGCGGTAGCCGCCGGCTTGAGAGGTCGCGCGTACCACAACGGACGCCGTAAGGGTCCTTCGGGTGGACGGGTCTTGCTCAACCAGTCGAGGTATGCCTCGCGGGACTTGGCGGTGTCGACCACGACGTCGCCGTAGTCGTCGCCGGGTTCGGCCGGGGTGATCCGGACCCGCTGATGCCAGCACTGCATACCGGAGATCGGGTCGGGTTGAACACAGAACGTGGCGTTCTGATGCACGCCGGTGTCGGTCCACCAGATGCGCTGGGTGTCGGGGTCGGGCCGAGCCGACGACGAGGAGTCGTACGGCGCGTTCCCGTGCTCCCGCTTGAGTTTCCACGTCGTACCCCCGGTGTCATTGGCGGAGCTCCCGATCGCCGCTTTACCGGTACCCCACGAACGGGCCTTGCCCTCCTCCAACCGCCATCGCCCCATGTGGTGGGAAGCGGCGACCACACCCGGGCGGATGCCCTCGGTCCGCCACGAACCGATCACGAAGTGGCCGATCCGCGTGGTGACCCGAACCAGACCGTTCTCCTCGATGCCGAGCTTCTCGGCGTCCTCAGGGTGGAGCCACAGCGGATGGCGGTGGCTGATCTCGTTGAGCCATTTGGAGTTCGCCGAGCGGGTATGGATGAGCGTTGGGATCCGGAACGTCGGCAGGAGAATGCGCTCGTTCCCCCCGGTGCCGTCGGGAGCAGGCTCCATGTCGAGGTCCTCCCAATGCACATGGGACGGAATCCAGGTGGGCGTTGCGTATTCGGGCCAGCCCCAGTCGGCCAGTGTTTCCGAGAACAGCTCGAGCTTCTTCGACGGGGTGGGAAACCCTTCCTTCAGCTCCCCGTCGATGTCCACGGCCGGAGAGCCGTCGCCCAACTTGGCCAGCGAGATCCCGTCGAGGTCGGCCGGATCACCCGACCACGCCCCCGACGTACCGGGCTTGATGTAGACACCCCGCTCGTCCTTCGCGCAGCCTTCGACCGCGGAGGCGTCGACCGGGCGCTCGTAGGGTTCGTAGGGATCGGTGGGCACGCCGAAGGCGGAACGCTCCCGCATGTATTCGAGCGGCGTCTGCTCGGCGGCCTTGGCCGCCTCGACGAGGCCGGGCACGCTTTCGGAGAACATCTTGGCGTAGTACTCGTCGACGGTGATCGGCTTGCCCGGATGTTGTTCGCTCTCGAAGAACTTCCGCACGCCGAGCGATCCGTCGGGGTCGATGGCCCAGGACAGGTGGATCCAGAACTCGTTCTCCTCCCACACCTCACCGGGGTTGTATTCATAGGAGGGGGTGTGGGGATCGAGCTCCCGGCCATCACGTTCGGCCTTGATCTCGGCGTAACGGCGGAAGGTCGATTGGCGGAATCCGATCCAGCGCCCGGCGTGGGTCTCGTAGGAGTGCACGTCGTGGCGTTCGGCCGACACCCCCATCGGCAGCACGTAGTCGGCGAACCACGACGTCTCCGACCAGGTCGGGGTGAGGGCCACATGGCACCGCACCATGTCCGGGTCCTTCAGCGCCTCCATCCAGGTGAACCCGTCGGGGTTGGTCCAGATCGGGTTGTAGACCCGCGAGAAGTACACCTCCAGCGACCCCCGGCCTTCCTTCAGGAAGTGGGGCAGGAGAATCGACATCTCGTGGTACGAGAGCGGGTACTCCCGGGGCCACTCCAGCTCGTTCCACGAGGTCAGCTTCTGCGAGCCGAACGGCTGGGCCGGCGAGAACTTGTTCATGCCGTTGCCGGCGGTGCCGCCCTTGGTCGCCACCGACCCGGTCAAAACGTTGAGGAAGAACAGGCAGCGGGCGACCTGCCAGCCGCCCAGGTTGCCGGCTCCCGCCGCCCTCCAGTTGTGGGTGGCCAGCTTGGTCGGGTGGGCGCCGATCAGCTCGGCGATCTCCCGGATGGTTGCGGCGTCGACACCGGTCTTCTGTTCCGCGGCCTCGGGCGTGTAGTCGGCGTACTCCCGCAGGAGGGCGGTTCGAACCGACGACCACTCGACCGGGAGATCCGGGTGCTGCCGCCGGAGGTAGGTCTCCCAGTTGGTCCACCGGCGGACGAAGCCCTCGTTCCAGGTTTCGGCCTCGATGAGCTCACGGGCGATGGCCAGGCAGAGGAACGGTTCGGTGCCGGGCCAGGTGGCGAGCCAGTAGTCGGCCTTTGCGCCGGTGTTGGACAGGCGGGGGTCGATCGCGATGATCTTGGCCCCGTTGCGCTGCGCCTCGATGATCCGCTGGGCGTGCGGGTTGAAGTAGTGGCCGGATTCCAGGTGGGCCGAGATCAACACGATGACCTCCGCGTTGGCGAAGTCCGACGACGGGCGGTCGTGGCCCATCCAGGATTGGTAGCCGATGCGGGCGTTCGAGGAGCAGATATTGGTGTGGGAGTTGTGGCCGTCCACGCCCCAGGCCTGCAGTACCCGGTTGGCGTAGCCGTCCTCGCCCGGTCGTCCGACGTGATACATGATCTCGTTGTGGCGATCGTCCTCGAAGGCGGTGCGTATCCGGCCGCCGATCTCGGCGAGCGCCTGCTCCCAGGAGATCTGCTCCCACTGCCCGGAGCCTCGCTCCCCCACCCGTTTGAGCGGATGGAGGATTCGCTCGGGGTCATAGACCTGGTTGAGCGTCGCCGGACCCTTGGCACAGTTGCGGCCGCGGCTCGCCGGGTGTTCCGGGTTGCCCTCGATCTTGGCGATCTCGTCGGTCTCCTGATCGAAGTAGGCCACCAGACCGCAGCCGGCCTCGCAGTTGAAACAGGTGGTGGGCACGATCGTGTACTTCCGCTCCACCTTGTCGGGCCAGGCCTTGGCGTCGAGCTCGGTCCAATCGTGCCACTGCTCATGTGGGGGATAGTTACGAAGTTCGGTCACGGTGAATCCTCAAGAATCGAGAAGGGCGAGAGACGGACGGGAGCGCTTTGTTCTGGGGTTCCCAGAACCCAGAAGTGGGCCCTGCGAACCCCAGAACCGGAACGGCGGCAAGGAGGCGGGCGGAGCGGGCGGGACAGGTCATGAGAGGGGGACGGATTGGCCGGCGCGGACGTAGGCGTCTTCGTAGGCGTACAAGCCGAACAGGGCGGCCGCACCGGCGCACGCCGCTGGCCACGGGCCCGAGGCGTCGGTCGCG
>JBFHME010000065.1:0-18343 GCA_041594435.1 Acidimicrobiales bacterium | reverse complement strand
CTGCTACGAGCGTCAGTCGGCCGGTTCGATGGAGGTCGGGTCGTATGCCCACCGTCCGATCCTGCATCACCCCGACGAGATCCCCTCCAACGACGAGGCCGCGCTGTCGCCGAAGGAGATGCCGTTCACCGCCGATGACTTCGACCCGCAGATGGAGCAGTCCATCGAGCTGATGGACATGCTGGGCGACGCAGAGATCAAGTACGCCATCAACGGCCTGCTGTCGCTCACCCCTGACGCCATGCCCTGCCTCGGTGAGATCCCCGAGGTCGAGAATCTGTGGTCGGCCGCCGCGGTATGGGTCAAGGAGGGCCCGGGCATGGCCCAGGTCGTGGCCGAGTGGATGACGCACGGGTATCCCCGGGTGATCGACGCCCACGGCGCCGACATCGCCCGCTTCTACGACCAGGAACGGTCCGACGAGCACATCTGGGCCCGCTCCAGCGAGCATTTCAACAAGACCTACGGCATCGTGCACCCCTCCGAGCAGTGGGAATCGCGCCGCAACCTGGTCACCAGCCCCTACTTCAGCCGCCAGCAGGAGCTCGACGCCGAGTTCTTCCAGGCCCGGACCTGGGAGCGGCCCCAGTGGTACAACGCCAACGCCGATCTCGTCGAACGCTACGACCTCGGGCCCCGCGACACCGAATGGGACAATCGCTGGTGGAGCCCCATCACGATCGGTGAGCACCTGAACCTGCGGGAGAACTGCGGGGTCGTCGACCTCTCGGCGTTCCAGATCTATGACCTCACCGGGCCCGGTGCCGTGTCCTTCGCCGAGTACCTGGCGGTCAACAAGGTCGACAAGCCGGTCGGCTCGTCGGTCTACACCCCGTGGCTCAACGCCGATGGCGGCTTCCACTCCGACCTGACCATGATGCGTCTGGGCGATGACCACGTGCGGGTTGTCACGGGCGTGTTCGACGGCGGCCGCGACGAATTCTGGGTCCGCAAGCACATGCCCAACGACGGCTCGGTCGACTTCAAGAATTCGACCCTCGATGTGACCACCCTCGGTCTGTGGGGTCCCAATGCCCCGGCCGTGCTCGGTCAGCTGACCAGTCATGATCTGTCGCACGACGGTTCGCCGTACGGCTCGGTCATCGATATCGAGATCGGCGGTATGGCGGCCAAGCTGTTCCGGATCTCCTACGTCGGTGACACCGGTTGGGAGATCTACACCGACTGGGCCAACGGGCCCAAGCTGTGGGATCTGCTGTTCGAGGCGGGCGAAGGCCACGGCATACGCCCCACCGGTGGTGGCGTGTACGGCTCGTCGGGTCGGGTCGAGAAGGGTTATCGCCTCATGGGCGCCGAACTCGAATCGGAGTACAACCCGGTCGAGGCCGGACTGGCCCGCCCCAAGGTCAAAGCCGCCGACTTCATCGGCAAGGAGGCCTATCTGGCGGCCCGGGAGAAGGGTCCCGACGCCAAGATGTGCACCTTCACGGTGGAGGACAACATCGACTCACAGGGCCGGCGGCGCTACATGCAGGGTGGCAACGAGCCGATCATGACCACCTCGGGCGAGCGGATCACCGACTCCCACGGCCGGGTGTCGCGGGTGACCACGGCATCGCCCGGCCCGTCGGTGGGCAAGCACCTGCTCATGGGCTACCTGCCGGCCGACATGGCCGAGGTCGGGGCCGACTTCCAGGTGATGTACATGAACGAGCTGTTCCCGATCAAGGTCGGCGCCGTCGAAGGTTCGGTCTTCGATCCCGACGACACCCGCCTCAAGGGTTGATGTCCCTGTTCCGTGCGCCCCTCGCCCGGCAAGCCGGGCCGGGGGCGCACAGAACGCGACGTGAGAAGGTTTCGCCATGAAGATTCTGTGTTGTGTGAAGAGGGTTCCCGCGCCGGGGGCCAAGATCAACGTGGCGGCCGACGGCCAATCGGTCGAGACCGCCCACCTCGGCTTCACCACCAGCCCGCACGAGGAGTGCGCGGTCGAGGAGGCGGTGCAGATCACCGAGCGGATGGGCGGAGAGGTCACCGTGCTGACCGTCGGTCCGCCGGAAGCCGAGGAGCAACTGCGCTACGCCGCCTCGGTCGGGTGCCACGACATCGTGCTGGTACCCACCGACGGATCCGCACTCGACCCCCAGCGAACGGCCGCCATCATCACCGAGGCCGTCGAATCGCTGGAGGCCGACGGCGGTGAATTCGACCTGATCCTGTTCGGCAACGAGTCGGCCGATTCCGGCGGCTTCCAGGTCGGTGTTCGAGTGGCCCATGCGCTCGGTCGTCCGATCGTCAACGGCATCAAGGGCATCGACGTCACCGACGACGTCATCACCGCCCGCCGGGCTGTCGACGCCGGGTTCGAGGTCTACGAGCTGCCCCGCCCCGCAGTTCTGGGCGTCAAGGAGGGCATCAACCTGCCCCGCTATCCGACCATGAAGGGTCGGTTGGCCTCGAAGAAGGCCGAGATGGTGCGGATGGACCTTGACGCCGAGCCGGGCGGCCAGACCATGGTCAAGCTGCATCGACCGGCCGAGACGGTCACCGAGACCGTGATCCTCGGTACCTCCGAGGACGCGGCCGTCGCTGTCGTCGACCTGCTCGAGGAGATCGGAGTTCTCTGACATGCCGCTGCCGGTCCGCCGGAGCCGGACCTAACCGAGTTTCGTCGGAGACGAAACGTCGCCTGCTGGAGATTTGACGTATGGGACAACGAACATGCTAGTAGTCATCCTCGAACACGACCGGGGCATCCTCGTCGAAGGAGCCCGCGAGGCCTTGACCGCCGGCCGGGATCTGGCCGGGCAGATGGGCACGGACCTCGAAGCGGTCATCATCGGTGATGGGGCCGATGACCTGGCCGACGAGGCTTCGGCCTACGGCGCCGACACCGTTCACCTCGTCACCCACGATCTCCTCAACGACTACGGTCCCGACGCCTGGGCCGAGTCGGTCCGTCAACTGGCCGATGAGCTCGATGCGGAGGCGGTCATGTCGGTCGGCACCGACCGGGGCAATGAGGTGATGGCTCAGCTGGCGGCTCGAACCGGTCTGCCCTTCGTGGCCAACTGCACGTCCATCGACGCGTCCGACGACGCCGAATGGTCGATGACCCGGGTGCAGTGGGGTGGTTCGCTGCTGGAGGACTCGACGCTCGTCGCCGACCGGAAGCTCGTGACCTTCGCCCACCATGCGGTGACTGCGGTCGAAGCCGACACGGCGGGATCCGGCGAGGTTTCCGAGTTCGAACCCGAGCTCGATGACCGTCACACCACCACCATGATCAAGGACCGGGCCGTCGAAACCCAGGGAGTCACCCTGTCGACCTCACCGGTCGTGGTGTCCGGTGGTCGCGGGGTGGGCTCGGCCGACGGGTTCGCCGCTCTCGAGGAGCTGGCCGAGCTGCTGGGCGGACGGGTCGGTTGTTCACGGGCCGTCACCAACAACGGCTGGCGACCCCACGCCGACCAGGTCGGACAGACCGGAACGAGGATCGCCCCGGAGATCTACATCGCCACCGGTATTTCCGGTGCCATCCAACACTGGGTCGGAGCCATGGCGTCAAAGCGGATTCTGGCCATCAACACCGACCCGGAGGCCAACATGGTGACGAAGGCCGACTACGCCGTGATCGCCGACCTGCACAAAGTGGTTCCGGCGGTGTCGGCCGAGATTCGCCGCCGGCGGGGCAACGGCTGAGTCGATCCCTCGACCAACGCGACGATGCCCGAACCGGACCACGAGGTCGATTCGGGCACCGTCGGTCGGCCGGCGAACCGCTATCGCTTCATGTTCACCACTTCCTGCAGCATTTCGTCGGAGGTGGTGATCATCCGTGAGTTGGCCTGGAATCCTCGCTGGGCCCGGATCATGGCCGTGAACTCCTCCGACAGGTCGACGTTCGACATCTCCAGGGTCGTCGACGCCGCCGCACCCCGTCCGCCGAAACCGGCGATGCCGATCTGGGCCAGACCCGAGTTGGCGGTACCCCGCCAGTTCGAGCCCGTCACCCGTTCGAGGCCCTCCGGATTGGCGAAGTTCGCGATGCCGATCTGGGCCAGCGCCCGGACCGAGCCGTTCGAGTAGGAGCCGGTGATGACACCGTCGGCGGCCACGGAGAGTCCCTGCAGCGAGCCCGTGGTGGAGCCGTTCTGCTGGATGACCGAGGCGGTGGTGATGTCGCCGTACTGCGTGACGTTGCCCGCCACATTGGCACCGCCGATCGTCATTTCGATGGCCACGGCGTTGGGAAGCTGGCCGGCGGCGATATCCACGGTGAAATCGGCCGGCGCAACGATTTCGCCCTGGTTGTCGAAGGTCAGGACGTTGTCGGTCAGGGCGAAAGGCGTGGCGGTGTCGCCGTAGGTGCCGGTGACCGTCCACTCGTTGGCCGCCGTGTTCGTCATGGTCAGGGTGACCGTTATCGGCAGGCCCTGCTGATCGTAGACGTCGACGTTGAGAATGACGGTGTCACCGACGGTGGCGTTGGCCGGGAGGTTGCCGCCGAGCTGGACCTGCGACGTCGGCACCGGGGCGATCTCCCCACTGACCGGAATCAGGATGTCGCCGACGCCGGCCGTGGCGTTGATCTGGCCGAGGGCGTCGGCTTGCCAGCCCTGGACCAGCGCTCCGTCGGTGGTGACAAGGCGGCCGTCGGCATCGAGGTAGAAGCTGCCGGCCCTGGTGTAGAGCTCCTCGCCGCCGTAGCGGGTGACGAAGAAGCCATCGCCGTCGACGGCGATGTCGAGCGAGCGTCCGGTTCGCTGGAGTGCACCCTGTTCCATGACCTGGGAGATGGCGCTGATACCGGTTCCCAGGCCGATCTGGGCCGGGTTGGTACCGCCGATCCCGTCGGCCGGGGTCCGAGCACCGACCACGGTCTGGCTCAGCACCTCCCGGAAGAGGGCCTGGCTCTTCTTGAAGCCGTGGGTGTTGACGTTGGCGATGTTGTTGCCGATCACGTCCATCATGGTTTGATGACTGCGTAGGCCGGAAACGGCTGAATACATGGAGCGGATCATTGGATGGTGGCCTCCTGGCTGGATGTCGTGGTGGGGGACGATTCGGCGGGGGATTGCGTGTCGCTCGACGAGGTGTCGGTCGACGGACTTACGGTGGTTGGGGTGATGGTGGACGTGGTGGATGGGGTGACGGCGGTGGGTGGGGTGTTCGACGGCGTCTCGCCACCCCGAGCTCCGATGGCGATGATCTGATCGAGTGAGATCGGCCCATCGGCGGTCAGGAGTTGAACGTCGTCGCCGATGACGGCGGCCTGGTCGACGGTGGTCTGGACCATTCGCCCCAGCGCGTCGAGGAACGACACGGTTCGGCCGACGAGTGCACCTGCGGTGTTGAGGGCTTCGTTGGAGGTTCGGCTTCGCCCTTGTTCGGCGAGTTCGTTGAGCCGCTCCACCGTGGTGAACTGGGCGGTTATCGAGATGAACTCCTCGTTGCTGGTGGGTTCGAGAGGGTTCTGATACTTGAGCTGGGCCACCAGGAGTTTGAGGAAGGCTTCCTGGTCGATGGCCGTGTTGTTGTCGACGCCGGGGCTCGGAACGGCGTACAGATCGAGCGGATTGATCGCGGTCGGGGACACGGTGGCCCCCGGGATCGCTGCTATGGATTCGGGCACGATGTGCTCCTCGGTGATGTGGTCGAGGGGCGAGTGGCCCCGTCTCGACGGCTGGCTTGCTGGGTTCCGGTTGTGACGGGCGGCTGATCGGCGGGGAATGAGTGGTTCACAGGTCGAGATCCAATCCGGTCGTCTGCCGGCCCCGTCGAGCCGCGGCCTCCTCGAGTCCACCGGTTCGGGCGGCGTCGGCGGCTCCGCCCGTTCCGGTTCGACCCCTGGTCGGGGGAGTGCCGTCGGTGTCGTAGGGGGAACGCCGCCGACCCTCGTGATCCGATGCGATGTCGATCGATGCCTGCTCGAAGCCGGCCCGTCGCAGCTCATCGGCCAGTCGGTCCCGCTCCTGGCCGAGGTGGCGCATCAGCTCGTCGTTTCCGGCGCTGAGCAGTACCCGGACTCGATTGTCGACCGTCGCGATGTCGACCTTGATCGGCCCGGCGTTGTCATCCTGGATCCGGAGGCGCAGTTCGTCGAGGCCGTTGAGGCCGCGGCGCACGGCGGCGAATGCCGGTCGGAGGCGTTCGGCCAGGCCGGTGGTTTGCAGTTCGGCGAGCTCGGGGGCCGGAGTCTGTTGGGTGGGGGACGTGGATGAGGGGCCGGGTGCGGTGACGGAGGCGCGATTGGGGCCGACGGCCATCGTGGTGGACGGCTGTCGCCCGCCGGCGGCCGGTGACGGCGCTTCGAGCGTCGACGCGCCCACCTCGGTATCAGCGGGTGCGGTGTCGGTCGACACCGCATCGCCGCCCTCGGGAACGGGTTCGAGCTCATCTCCCTCTGGTGCGGTTTGGGGGTTCGAGCCGGCCGCGTCGACCGTCGACTCCCCGGCGGTGATCTGGTCGGCGGTGACCTGGCCCGCCGTCGCGTCGTCGGCTTGGATGTCGGCCGCCGAGCGCGCTCCGGTGGAGGCCACGGCGGCGACCGGGGAGGCGTTGGCCGCCGCTCGGGATGCCGCTCCGAGTTGTCCGGTGGTCGCCTCGACCATCTCGGCCATCGTCTCCACCAGGCCTGCGCCTCGCCGGTCGCCGGCGATGTCGGCAACCGTTTGGCCACCCGGTCGCGGGCGATCGATCGTCCCGGGTGATTCGTCACCCGGGTCGGGGTGGATGTCGGTTTCGCCATCGGTCGAGGCATCGTCCGACGACTCGATCCCGTCGACATCGCGTGGCACGTCGACCGTCGGATCGATTCCGTCGTCAGCGGCCGGGAGCGGGTCGTCGCCGAGGATCCGTTCGCCGGCCTCGAGGACGTGGTCGCCGGCGTCGAGGACGTCCGGTCCGGCTTCGGTCACGTCGACATCGCCGGCCGCGCCGGAGACGCCGGAGAGGTTCGCCAGCGCCGTGGTCAGGCCGTGCTCGGCGTTCGCGGGGGCTTCGTCCAACCGGTCGGAGACACGCTCCGCGGCATGGTTCACGCCGTTGGTCGACGGCTGCCCTCCATCGGTTGATGGTTCGCCGTCGGGCGGGTCCGATCGATCCTGGGCCGGAACCCGGTCCGCGTGATCCTGGTCGCTCGATACGCCCCGGCTCTCGTCGTCGGACGGTCGCTGATCGTCGTCATCGTCGCCTTCGACCCGATCGCGCCGGAGATCGGCGGCTCCGGATCCTCGATCCTCGGCCTGCTCGGGCCGGCCGCGTTCCGGTGTCGTCGGGCGATGGTCGCGACCGATTCGATCAGCGGTCAGGACGTCGTCGAGGGTCCGGCCGAAGGTGTCATCCCGGGGGCCGGCCGATTGCCGCTCCGGACCGGTGGAACCCGACGGGTCGGGCCGGGGCGGTAGGACGGGCACGTAGTCGACGATCATGATCCTGACCTCCAGGTGGCCATCACCTTGGTGACGTAGTTGCGGGTCTCGGTGAACGGAGGGACGCCTCCGTATTTGGAGACGTTGCCGGGGCCGGCGTTGTAGGCGGCCAGTGCCAGTTCGACCGAGCCGAACTGGTCCTGGAGCTGTCGCAGGTAGCGGGCGGCGCCATCGATGGCCGAGGCCGGATCGAAGGGATCGACCCCGAATTGGGTGGCGGTGGCCGGCATGAACTGCATGATCCCCTGAGCGCCGGCCGGGCTGACGGCGCCGGGATTGAACCCGGATTCGTTCTTGGCGACGGCGGAGAGGAGGCCCGGATCGACACCGTGGGCTGCTCCGGCCCGCTCGAACAGGGAACGGAATTGGGTGGGGCCGGTGGCCGCCGTGCGTTGCGTCGTCGGATTCCAGGCCGTCGCGGTCGATGCCGGCGCCAACGGTGCACCGGGTGTCAGCACCCGGCGAATGGTGGCGATCGGCCTCGTTATCGGGCCGACCTTCACCACATCGCCGCGGCGTGGGGCGTGGATCATCCTGCCGTCACCGACGTAGATACCGATGTGGTCGACGGTCGGTTCACCGAAGGCCACAAGATCTCCGGGGAGCGCCTGCTCGATGCTCGGGACCTCGACACCCATGCGGGCCTGATCCCTGCTGACCCGGGGGAGGGAGACGCCGGCGGCCCGGTAGGCGTGCTGCACGAGGCCGGAGCAGTCGAACCCGGCCGAGGTCGTTCCGCCCCACAGGTAGGGAACACCGAGTTCGTTCATGGCCGACCCGATGACCGTGTTCGCCGCGGGACCGGCAACGGAGCCGGGCGATGCCGGTATCGCCGTGCCTGCCGGTGCGAGCGCTCCGAGCGATCCGAGGGCGCCGGCGCCGAGGGTCTGGGCTCCAGCGAGAAGGTTCGACACCGAGACGTTGCCCCGTAGTGCCGAATACTCGGCCTTCTGCTGGGCGGTGAGGCGGGCCAGCTCCGTCGCGAATCCGACGTCGGTGGGCGCCTGGTCGAGGGCGGGCGGCGGTGGCTCGAACCGGCCGGTCAGCTGTTCGATTCGATTGGTGATCGAGGCGATTGCCGGAGCGGTCATCGGTGTCCCCCTCGGTGTCGATCCGGTTGCGATGCTGCTCTGCGGCGGGCCGTCACGGCCATCACGGTGTCCTCCATTGCCCGATCCTCGGCTCGCCGACGGGCCGCCAGCCGCCGGTCGTCGTCGAGCTCGACTGCTCGAGCGATCTGCCGGGCCCGCTTGTCGGCCTCGGCGAAGTGTTCCCGAGCGGCGTTGACCACCGCCCGCTGGGCCTGCGTCGCCTCCACCAGCCGTTGCACCATGCGACCGGCGGCCTGGCGATGCGCAAGCATCGATGCTCCCGACGTGGGTTCGCGCTCGGCGGTCGGTGTCATCATCCGCTGGAGCTGTTCGCGGTGATTGGACAACTCCTCCCAGGCCTCGGACAGCTGAGCCCCGGCCTGGTCCCGTCGCCGTCCCTCGATGTCGGCCACCCGGCGCAACCGGCTCATGACAGGATCTCCTCGACGCGGAGTGCATTGGCCAGGTGGGCGAACGTCTCGTTCCTGGGCGCCGGCTCGTTCATCTGCTGACGGAGCACGGCTCGGATGCCGGGGGCCAGGCGAAGGGCCCGGTCGACGGCAGGATCGGCACCGGCCTGGTAGGCCCCCACCTGAACCAGGTCCTTGACGTCGGCCTCGGTGGCCAGAATGGCCCGGACGTCGGTCATGATCTGTTGCTCCTCGGCGGTGGTCACCGAGGGAGCGACCCGGCTGACCGACGACAGGACGTCGATGGCCGGGAAGTGTCCCGCCTCGGCCAGCGATCGGCGCAACACGATGTGACCGTCGAGCAGGGACCGGGCGGTGTCGCCGATCGGGTCTTCGTTGTCGTCGCCCTCGACGAGCACGGTGTAGATCCCGGTGATGGAGCCCGACGGCGTGGTTCCGGCCCGCTCCAACAACATCGACAGCGTCGCCGGGATCGACGGGGGGTAGCCCCTCGACGTCGGCATCTCTCCCGCGGCCAGACCGATCTCGCGGTGGGCCATGGCGAACCGGGTGAGCGAATCCATCAGCAGCAGGACGTCGTTGCCCTCCTCGCGAAACCACTCGGCGATGCGGGTGGCCACATAGGCGGCCCGCCGACGAACGACTGCCGGTTGCTCGGCGGTGGCGACCACCACCACCGACTGGGCGAGGCCTTCCGGCCCGAGATCACGTTCCAGGAACTCGCGAACCTCGCGACCTCGCTCGCCGATCAGAGCGAGGACCCGGATCGGAGCGGCCGTGCCTCGAATCAACATCGAGAGCAGACTCGACTTGCCGACACCGGAGCCGGCGAAGATACCGGTTCGCTGGCCGATCCCCACGGGAATCAGACCGTCGATGGCCCGGACCCCCACCTGCAGTGGGGCTTCCACGAGGGGTCGGGTGAGAGGATCGGGGGCAACGGCGTCGTCGGGGACGGTCTCGGTCATCGCGAAGGGAAGGCCGTCCATGGGGCGACCGGTACCGTCGAGTACTCGACCGAGCAGCTGGTAGCCGACCGGGATCCGGCGATTCGAGGAATGGCGCACCTCGACCCCCGGGGTGAGGCCGCTCAAGGTGCCGAACGGCAACGCGGTGGCCTGCCGGCGCGAGGACGCCACCACCTCGGCTCGGACCGGCCGGCTGTCGCCTTCGGCCGGGTCGGCCTGGTCGGACGAGCCTGTCGCCAGACGGTTGCCGATCTCGATCACGTCTCCGACGGCCAGTTCCAGCCCGGTGACCGTGGCGTGCTGGCCGACCACCGACTCGAGCCGGCCGAGGACCTCGGGGCGAATGAATGTCCGGGGGTCGAAACGGTCGCCGTTGAGCAGCTCGATCATGCCTCCTCCACGGCCCTTCGGATGTCGTCGAGCCGGTTCGGCAGTCCGTCGACGGCGATCCGGGTGGCCGACTCGACGCGACACGTGCCCCGGACGATCGACGGATCGTCGACGATGCGGATCGACGTGATCAACGCCGACAGGTCGGCGGTCGTCAGATCGCTGTTCTGGTCGCGGCTGATGAGTTGCCGCAGGGCGACGTGATCGGCCGGGTGAAGGTGGAGCACCACGTGCTCGTCGCCGTCCAGTGCATGAACGGCTCGGCGAACCGGGTCGAACAGGGCGCCCGGATCCTCGACGACGACTTTCCCGACGACCGCATCGGCGATGGCCACGCCCGCCACCAGCGCACTGCGGGCCAGGTCGTCGAGGGCCTCCTCGGTTGATCGGGCGGCCTGGTCGACCGCCTGGCGAAGGGCGTCGATCACCGACGACAGCTCCGCTCGAGCGGCGGCCGATCCCTCCTCGAAACCGGCCTGCCGGGCTTCGTCACGGACCCTGTCGGTCACCTCGCGGGTGCGGCGTTCAACCTCCTGCTCGATATGGATCGCAGCGAGGGCCGGACCGGGAGCCGGTGGCGGCTCCGGTCGGTCGAACGAGAACGGACGGATCCTCGCCGCAGCGGGTCCTGACACCAGACGGTTAGGTGACAAAGTCGCCTCCTCCTCGATTGATCACGAGTTCGCCCGCCGACTCGAGCTTGCGAACCTCCTCGAGGACGGCCTCCCGGGCCTCCTCGACATCGCTCATCCGAACGGAGCCGATGACCTCCATCTCGTCGAGCAGATTCTCCTTGGCCCGGGATGACAGGTTGTCGAGCACGTGGTCGCGAAGCCAGCTCGGTGCCCCCTTCAACGCCATCGGCAGAATCGACATGTCGACTTCTCGCAACAGCCGCTGCATCTGACGATCGTCGAGCAGCGTGAGATCCTCGAACACGAACAGCAGAGCCCGGACCTCTTTGGCCAGTTCGGGGTCGGACTTCTCGAGCGCGCCGAAGATGGCGTCGGCCGACGTGTTGTCCATTCGGTTGAGCAGGGCGACGAGGATGGGTCCGCCGCCGGCTTCGCGGAACCGGCGTTCGAGCACCGGTGTCATCTTGTGCCGCAGACCGGATTCCAGGGCGTCGACCGCAGCCGATGCGACCTTCTCCATACGACCGAGACGGACGCCCACGTCGGCCAGCATCTCCTCCGGGAGCGAGTTCAGGACCTTGGCCGCCTCCTCTGCTCCGAGATGGGAGAGCACTGCGGCCGACACCTGCGGGTGTTCGGCCTGCAGATGTTCCGCCACCACGACGGGGTCGAGAGCGTCGAGATACTGGAACGGCACCGACGAGGCGATGCCGTCGATGGTCGACAGGACTTCGCGGGCCGCCCGATCGCCGAAGTTGGCCTCCAGCATTTCCCGGGCGAGGTCGGCATCGCCGACCCGAAGCGGTTTCGTCCCGGAACTCGCCACCTCGGTGAAGTCCCGGTAGATCGAATTGGCCGTCTCGGTGTTGACGGGCCCGAGCTTGGCCATCTCGGCGACGATGGCCGCCACCTCGTCGGATCGGAGGTTGCGCAGCAGCGGGCCCGCCTCCTCGACGCCCAGCCTCAGCATCAGGATGGCCGCTCGGCGAACCCCATCGGGGGCGAGGGACCGCGTCATACGGGTTCCCCGGCCCGGTCATCGGCCATCCACGAGCGGAGCATGCCGGCGACGTCCTCGGGTTGACTCTCGATGAGGGCGATCAGATCGGTCGGTTCCCTGTCGGCGCCCTCTCCGGCGCCCAGGGCGGCGACGGCGGCAGCCCCGATCGCTTCGAGATCGGGATCATCCCGCTCGAGGTCGGCCGCTCGAAGGGCCACGACCTGCGGGCCCCTGCGACCACGGAGGGCGAACAGGGCGGTGAACACGGTTGCCAGGAGGGCGATCAGGCCGATGACACCCATCCGAATCAGCGGCAGCAGGCCGGTGAGTCCCTCGTCCTCCACCGCTTCCTCGTCCTCGGCGAAGGCCAGTTCGGACGGTACCTCGAAGCTCTCGTCGAAGGGAATGACGGTGAGGGCGAGGGTGTCGCCGCGCTCCTGGTCGAAGCCGACCGCGGCCGCCACCAGCGATTCGAGTTCGGTGGCGGTGGCGGCATCAACCGATTCCTCGTTGAGAGCGACGGCGACCGACAGGGATTGGATCGCGCCCGGCGCTCGTTCGGTGACGGTGATCGTCTTGTCGACCGCGTACGCCACCTCGGCCTCGTCGAGGTCGTACAGGATGCCGTTGACCGCCTCCTCCTCGCCGGTGACCAGCTCGTCCTCGGGGCCGAGGATGCCCGCGTCGAGTTCGGCGCCGTCACCCCGGTACCGTTCGGTCCGGATCGATTCGCTCAGCCGGGCCTGGATGTCGTCCTCCTCCAGTTCCTCGTAGGTTTCGGTGGTGACGTTGCTCGAATCGAAGTCGAGTCGGGCCGACACCGACGCCACCGCATTGCCGGGACCGGCCACGGCGGCCAGAAGCTGATCCAACTGGGTGGTGAGGCTCCGTTCGAAGGCGGCCTGCTGCTCCATCGCCATGTCGCCGCCGCCGCTGACCCCGGATTCGGGCGAGGCGAGCGGGCGGCCCTGCTCGTCGGTGACCGAGACCATCGAGGCGTTGAGCCCTTCCACGGAGTTCGCCACGAGGTTCACGATGGACCGCACCGGGGTGGAGGTGACGGCGGAACCGCCGGTGCGAAGCAACACCGAGGCGGTCGGCATGACGTCGTCTCCGGTGAACAGGTCCCGTTCCGGCATGACCAGGTGCACATCCGCGTTGTCGACGCCGTCGATGGCCGAGATGGTGCGGGCCAGTTCGCCTTCGAGCGCCCGCTGATAGCCGACACGTTGATCGAATTCCGACGCGGTGAGGCCCTGGTCATCGAGCACACTCCAGCCGTCCGCCGGGGCCACCATGTCGTTGGCGGCCAGCGCCACTCGAAGTTCGAGAACGTCATCGGCCGGTACTCGGATGGAGCGTCCGCCGTCGGTCAGCTCGTACGGCACGCCCCGGGCCTCGAGCTCGCCGATCGCGGTGGCTGCGGATTCGGCGTCGAGGTCGGAGAACATCAGGGCCATCGGTCCGTTGCCACCGAGTCGGCTCATGGCGAAGAGCCCGCCGACGGTCAGGGCGAAGGCTGCCCCCAGGCCGATCCGCTGACCGATCGTGAGTCGGCCGAGCAGCTGCTGGGAGGTCGTTGCGGTCAGTTCGCCGGCCGCCATCAGATCTGCATTCTCATGATGTCGTTGAAGGCCTCAAGGGCCCGATTGCGGACGGCCACCGTCAGTTCGGCGGTCAGCTGGGCCTCGGTGGCCGCGACCATGTACTCGCCGACCGAGGCCACGTCGCCGGTAGCGGCGGCCTCGGCGGCGCGTGAGGCCCGGTTGTCGGCAGCCGACAGTTGGTCGAGCGCACCGCCCACCGCTGAAGCGAACGACGCCGAGGAGTCCGCGGCCTCGGCCGTCTCGGCCAGCCGAGGTGACAGGCGTGTCGCCTCGACGGCTCCCGGACTGTAGGGCTGAATGGGATTGATCATGATCAGCTCCCGATCTTGAGGGCGGTCTCGTAGGCCGTTCGGGCCCGCTCGAAGGCGGCGACGTTGGCCTGGTAGCTGCGCTGGGCCATCAGAAGATTCGACATCTGGTCGGTGAGATCCATATCGGGAAGACGGACGAAGCCCTCCTCATCGGCCAGCGGATGGCTGGGGGAGTAGACGATGCGGCCCAGCGGATTGCCGAACTCCGCCCGGATCACCTTGGCACCCTCCGGCCGGCCGTCGTCGATCTGGCTCTGAGCGACCACGAAGCGCTCCTGGAACGCCGCCTCGTCGGTCGGGCTGACGGTGTTGATGTTGGCGATGTTGTCGGCGATCGCGTCGAGCCACTGCTGGTAGACGTCCATGCCCGATTCGGCGATCGACAGACTGCGAAAGAGTTCCATCAGCGGTCCCAGGAGGTGCGTAGTAGGCGGTAGCGGGCGTTGAGTGCGGTCGTCACCAGGTCCTGATGCAACTGCGTTTTCGTCAGGCCGGTGATCTCGTCGTCGAGACGGACGTTGTTGCCGTCGAGGCGGGTGGGAAGCACCGAGTTCGTGACCTCGATGCCGGCCTCGTCGATCCGGCCCGACTCGAGAGCCCGACGAAGGCTCCCGGCGAAGTCGGCCTTCTGGGCGAGATAGCCGGGGGTCTCGATGTTGGCAATGTTCTGCTCGTGGAGCTGACGCTGGGCGTCGAGTCCTCGCAGTGCATGGGCCAGGGCCTGATTGGTTGCATCGGAGATGAACATGGGACGGGAAACCTTGAAGAGAGCGGGACCCGTCCATGGGCCGCTTGTGGTCTACGCCTCCGTGCGCAAAACGAGTATCGAGTTGAAGCCACGAAACCTTGAGGCCGATTTCGAAGGTTGTGAGATCCGACCTCATGCCGTCTGGTTCGGTCGGTGCGTTTGCGACCGCGGGCGCGATCGCCAACGTCGTGGGCGAGGACATCGGGCGGCTCTTGCCGGTTATGAGGCAGCCGAGCGGACCGGGTTGGTGCCGGAATTCGGTGCCGGCCCGACTGGTTCGTCGACCTCGGCCAACACACCGACCAGCGAGCGGCACTCGGCGAGAATGGCCCGATCCTTGGTCCGATTCGCATCGATCAGACGATTGGTCAGCTGCAGGGGGATGGCCGTCGACCGACGCCGCCCGATGCCCGCTGAACAGAGCGTGTAGTGGATGTCGAAGGCAATGTCCTGAGCGTGGATCAGGGCATCGTGTGCGTCGTTGATCCGGCCGTCGGCGATGGCCGCGTCGGCGACATCGAGATCCTGCATCAGGAGTCGGTGGATGTCGGACGCATCGAACTCGATCGAGGTCGAGTCCCACGACCGGTTGCCGTCGACGCCGGCTCGTGCGACGAGGTCGTTCGAGACGGGATCGTCGAACGTCGCCACGCCGGCGACGTTTCGGGCTGGGCGAGGGCGAGCCTCGAGTTCCGCCGGGGCGTGGGTCGAGAGCTGACGGGAGGGTTCGAAGGTGAGCATGGGACGGAATCCTTGGAGAGGTATCGGGACCCGTCCCTGGGCCGCCTACGGTCTACGCCTCCGTGCGCACCATCACTATCGAAAAGAACGCCGAGAACCTTGAGGACGATTTCACCCGTTGTGGGATCCACCAACCCGCAAATGATGCAACCGGCCCACAAAACACGACCGCCGTGCAGGCCGTCCGGCCCCCGACGCAGCCAGGGCTCGCTCAGGCCGAGGTGTCGAGAACCGAGATCCCGGAGGGGGCACGGGTGAATCCGTCCCGTCGTATGGGTCGCGCCGGTCGATCCTCGAGGCGTCGTCGCATCTCGGCCGAGATCCGGTTGTTGCGGGCCATCAGGTCGGCGGCCCGTCCGAGGAGATGCGGCGGGATTGGTTCGACCGGCGGGTCGACCACCGGCCAGTGGGGGTCCGGCGTGATCGTGTCGGCCTCCAGCGTCGCTTCGTAGTGGTCGAGCGAACGCGCCATGGCATCGAGCAACTCGGGCCAGGTGGTCACGCCGGGGTACCCGTGAGGTCGGAGGCGGCGGCCGCCGTGGACTGGGCGACGGTCTCGAAGGCCTCGGCCAGGGGTTCGACCATCGATCGACACTCGGCAACGATGTCCTGATCCTTGAACCGGTTCGCATCGACGAGCCGGTCGGTGAGGTACACGTAGATGTCGGCCAGACGTTCCCCGCCGTCAAAGCCCTCGGTGTCGAGGGCCAGGTGGAACTCGAGCACGATGTCCTGGGCGTGGATCAGCGCGTTGTGCGCGTCCTCGACCCGTCCCTCGGCAATGGCGGCGTCGGCATCGCGCAGATCTCGTAGCAGCCGTTGGTACAGGAGCGTCACGAGGCGCTGGGGCGACGTCATCTTCATGCCGTCGTCGTGGTACCGGCTGCGGGCTTGTGCGTAGGCGTTCAACGTCCCTAACCCCCTGGGTTGGTCGTGGGCAGGCCGGCGAGCTGGCCGGCGAGATAATTGGACTGTTCACTGAGCGCCCCGAGGGCCACTTCGAGCGCTGCGTACTGGCGCCGAAGCGTCGCCTCCCGGAGCTCGAAGCGGGTCTCGTAGGCGTCGATCTGGTCACCCCAGCGTTCGATCCGGCTCTTGGTCGCCTCGGCCTCGGACCACAGCCGACCGGAACCGGTGGCGGTGGCCTCCTCGGCGGCCTGAACGATCCGATCGAGGACACCGAGATCGGTGTCGCCGGTCGGGGCGACGAAGAGGCGCTCCAGCTCGCCGCGGTCGGTCTCCGATGCCTCGATGAACTTGGAGCGGTCGAACTCGAGGCGCCCTTCCCGGGTGACCGTGATACCGGCCATACTGACCGCTTCGAAGGTGGAGGAGCTGACGCCGGCGGTCACGGCCTGCAGGATGGCATCGCGGGTCCGTCGCACGGCGGAGTTGCCGAACAGGAGACCGGGATCGGCCCCGGGATTGGCGGCGGTGGCGGTGTCGGCCCGCTCCAGGAACTTGTTGATGGCCTCGACGACCTCGGCGATGGCGTCGGCCTGGGCCTCGTTGTCCTCGCCGACGGTGACGGTCACCGGGCCGGTGGTCGGCTGGGTGACGGTCACGTCGACGCCGGGCAGGATGTCGGTGAACGAGTTCGACGACGACGTGATGGTGTAGGGGTTGTCGCCCTGGATCTCGATCTGGGCGTCACGCCCGGAGACCAGGGTCGTGAAGCCGCTGAAGGCGGAGAACTGACTGGTGTCGAGGTCGACCGAGGATGACGCGCCGGTCTCGGCGGCCATCACCTGCAGGCGGTAGCCCGCTCCGGTGTTCACGGCCATGGCCCGATAGCCGAGCCCGCCGGCGTTGTTGATGGCCTCGACGACTTCGGCGAGGGTGCCACCGCCGTAGCCGACGTTCTCGACGGTCGCGGTCCCGGTGCGAATGGGTCCGACGATGTCGGCGGTGATGGTGCCGCCGGATCCGTTGAGCGAGGTCGAGCCGGCACCGGTGTCGGTGATGGTGTTGGAGACACCGTCGACCACGACGATGCCGTCGGTGCCCGACGCGGTGGCACCGTTCGTCATGCCGAGTTTGGCCGATGCGTTCCCGCCGACGATCGTGAGATCGACCGCGCTGCCCTCGGCGACCGAGGAGAACACGAGCTCGTTCGAGGCGCCGACCGACACCGCCAGGGCGCCGTCGGCTCCGGCCGCCGTGATGGCCTGACCGACGGCGGTGGCGAGGGATGCGGCATCGTTGTAGGTGCCGGCCGCGATGTCGAGGTCGTGGTCGACGCCGGCGACCCGGATCGTGACGTTGCCGTTTCCGTTCGTGAACGTGACCGGGTAGCCCGGTGTGGTTCCGCTGATGGTGGCGGCCGCCGAATCCTGGGTCACCTCGAAGGAGATCGGCCCGTCGGGAAAGCCGCTGGCCGACAGATTGTCGAAGCCGAGTGCGTTCGTACCGCTGTAGGACAGCGACGACCCGGAGGCGATCACCGTGTCCAGCGAGGCCACCGTCTCGTTCGAGTAGATGGTGTGGGCCGCTGCGGTCTGTTGGACGACGAAGGAGATCTCGCCCGAGACGTTGCCGGACCCGGCCGAGACCGACACCGATTCATGTGACGAGGTGGCGGCGAGGCGGTCCCAGCCCGATCCGAGGCGAAGGTCTGCGGCCATCGTGCGAATGGCCTGCATGTCGGAGCGCATCCCCCGCAGCTCGGTCTCGATGGTGCGGGCCTCGGTCTGACGCTGCTGCAGTCGAGCCTGGGGAGCCCGCTCCAGCGCCATGAGCTGGCTGATGATCTGGGTGGTGTTGAGACCGGTGATCAGTCCGTCGATGGAGGCCATGGTGCTACTCGCTGGTGCCGAGGATGGTTGGTTGCGCTTGGTGGTTCATTGGATGCGGAACGGTGGCTGTGACGCCGGCACCCTGGGGCGGGTGCCGGCGTTCAGCCCTTGAACTAGCCGAGGAGGCTCAGAACCGACTGGGGTAGGGCGTTGGCCTGGGCCAGCATCGAGGTTCCGGCCTGCTGCAGGATCTGGTTCTTGGTGTAGTTGACCATCTCGGAGGCCATGTCGG
>JBFHME010000064.1:0-18595 GCA_041594435.1 Acidimicrobiales bacterium | reverse complement strand
GGATCGGTGCCGCAGCTCTCCACGATGCACCGCACGTTGGTGCCGCTCGGGCAGTAGCCGTGCACGTTGGGATAGTTCCAGGTGCAGCAGTCGCAGATCTTCTTGAGGCCGCCGTTGCGGCAGCATCCGTCGCTGGCGTACCAGCACCAACCCCATACGTCGCCGGGCCCTTTGCAGTCGAAGGTGTCGCATTTGGGTGTGACGCCGCTCTGCCCACACACCCGGGCCTCGGCCCGGCGCATCAGCAGCGTGGCGATCGACGGCCCGGCGGCGACCACGACGGCCAGTTGGCCGACCCGGTGGAGGAACGAGCGGCGTGACGTGCGCCGCGCCGTCCAACGGCCGAGGCTTTCGACGGAACGGTCCAGCGTGCTCACGAGCGCACCTCGGCTCGAGCATCGGCGATACTGACACCGGCGATGACCTCGGCCAGCATCTCCTCGACCTGGTCGATCGTGTTGGCCACACCACGCGACCGGACCACACCGTTGCCGTCGATGGCGACGAGGTAGGGCGTCGAGCGCACATTGAAGTCGGCGAACGACCGGGGGTCGTCCTCATGGCCGACGAATCGCAGGCGGAGTTCGTCGTAGTGACGCTCCAGGCGCTGCAGATCGGGCTTCAGCGACGCACAGATCTCGCAGGTCGGGCTGGTGAACGCCAACAGGGTGAGATCGGCCTCGGCGTAGTCGACGTCGAGGTCGATGACCGGAGCCGGTTGGTCGAGTTCGGGGCCTTCACCGGCGAAATGGACCCCCATGGGCGCCACCCTCAGGTGCAGCACACCGACCTGGCGCAGCAGCGCCACCACGGTGACGCCGAGCACCAGTACGGCCATCCACAACATGACGTAGGAAACAATCCACACACTTCCGGTCATTCTTCGCTCCTCCCGGTTCGAACAATCGATTCTCCTGAGATCTCTCCCGCCAGCTCCACCGACCACAGTCGCCCGAGCCGCTGTGCCGTCATGGCCGCCTGGGCGATGACCACCGCAGTCAGGACGGCGACCGTGATGGCCACCGTGGAAGCCAGGTCGGGCGTGGCGAGACTCGAGCGGCTCCCGGCCAGGACCGCCAGGGCGAGCAGCACGATATTGCGCACGACGGTGGCCGACGTGACGGTCTCGTTGCTCAAGGGCCCGAAACATCCGCAGCTGACCTGTTTGCCGGTGGCCAGCGCCCAGGTGACGACGCCGGTGAAGGCGACGAGCAGCAATCCCGCGGCACCGGCTCCCAGGGGTGGGCGAGCGATCAACGCGATGGCGGCACCGGCCTCGGCGGTCGCCACGAGGGCGGGCAGCGCCCTCGATCGACCGATTCCGAGCGCGGCGAACTCCTCGGCGGTCTCGGTGAGCGACGTCCACTTGACGGCGGCCGCCGCAGCCAGGACGGCGGCCAGGACCACGGCGCTGAGGGTGGCGGCGGTCTCGAGCAGCACCGCGATCATGACGCCCACCCGTCGTCGAAGTAGGTTTCGAATGCCTCGTCGGACGCCCACAGCCGTGCGTACAACGCGCGCTCGCCCTCGGCGGCGATGACCGCCGCACCCGCCGATCGCTCCACGGCCGTCGGATGCCGATCCAGCGCAAGCTGGTAGTAGACGGTGGCTCGACGACCGAGCGACTCCCGTCCGAGGTAGAAGCCGGCCACGATCAGCGGTCGGGGCACACCCCGGGCCGCCTCCCGGCTCCAGTAGGTCAGGCCGGCCGATTCCGGGCTACGGCCCAGGATGTCGCGATACAGCGCGGCGATCCATGCGGCGTTGGTACCGCCGTTGCGGCGGTGGTACTCGTCGCTCGACAGGAGCAGCACGCGCAGATCGAGTACGTCGTTCGACTGCAGATGCCGGCCCCAGTAGGCGCCACCCTCGGCGTCGGCCCCCCGGCCGAGAATGTCTTGATAGGCGTTCGCGACCTCGATGGCCGACCCTTCGGCCCCGAACAGGAGCGATCGGGCGACCTGCTCCCGGCTGACGTCCCCACCCGACACGAGCCGGTCGAGGTGATGGTCGAGCCCGGAGTCGGCCGGGTCACGTTGCAGGAACTGCTGGTAGGTGGCGACCACGTACCGGGCGTTGGCCGAGTCGACCGGGCCGGAATAGGCCGACGCGGCGACCGTCGTGGACAACAAAAGGATCACGGCGGCGAGCACTGTCACGCCAAGCCGTGTACGGCGGATACACACGCTTGCTTTCATGATGCTGGCACCGTCGGCCGAACCGGTCCGGGCTTGAGCCGGACGGCCCGGTTTCTTGCCGGCTTTCGGTGGGCCTCAGCGACGGGGAATCCAGCGGAACCCGCGGATCGCCACCAGGGCCGCGAGCGCGCCCCAGGCTGTGATCACCAGCCAGTTCTCCCACGGCCACGGGGCCACGTCGGCAAAGGGGTCGAAGCTCTCCTGGAGGGCCAGGCTGAGATGCTTGACCGGGAACAGGCTGGCCACCGACTGAACCCACTCCGGGATCTGATCGCCGGGGATGAACACGTCGCTGATGAAGTAGAGCGGCAGCATCAGCGCGTTGGTGACCGCGGGGGCGGCCTCCTCGGATGGGATGATGGCGGTCAGGGCAAGACCCATGACGGCAAACGACATCGCCCCGATCAGCACGGTGATGATGAGCGACGGGACGCCCTGGCCGTTCAAGGTGACACCGAACAGCAGCCATCCGACGACGGTGATCAACACCGTCATGAGCACCGAGAGGGCGAAACCGGCGACAGCCTGAGAGGCCACGAACACCCACGGTGGCATCGGGGTGCCCCGAACCCGTTTGAGAATACCGCGCTCCCGTCGGGCGGTCATCGTGATCGCCAGGTTGACGGTGGTGGCCGAGATGATGGCGAGGGCCAGGATGCCGGGCACGTACAGGGTGGCCACCTTCGCCCCGTTGGCCAGCGTCTCGTTGCCGAAGATCGAGGTGAAGATCACGAGGAAGATCAACGGCAGGATCACGGTGAAGAACGTCGACGCCGGGTTTCGACGGAAGATCAGCAGGTCGAACAGCACCTGCTGCCGAAGACGGCCGGCGATGCCACTCACCACTCGAGTCCCCGATCCGAAACGGACTGATCGGTGAGCACCAGGTAGACGTCTTCGAGCGTGGGGCGTTTGACCTGGAGCTCGGAGAGCTCGACGCCGGTGTCGAGGGCCCAGCCGGTGAGGGTGTACAGGGTCCGGGCGACGTCGTCGGTCGCCATCGAGGCCAAGCCGTTGTCGTCGACCACCACGTCGAGGTTCGGTGGTGGAAAGCCTGCCCCGGCAGTGGGATCGACGCGCCAGGAGATGCGGGTCGTGGCGTTGACCTGGGTGGCGAGATCGGCGGCGGTGCCGCGGGCCACGATGACGCCATCGGCGATCACGACGATCCGGTCCGACAGCCGCTCGGCTTCGTCCATGTAGTGCGTGGTGAGCAACACGGTCACCCCGAGCTCTCGTAGCGCCTCGATCATGTCCCACGATTCCCGCCGGGCCGACGGATCGAACCCGGTGGTCGGTTCGTCGAGGAAGACGAGATCGGGGTTGCCGACGAGGGCCTGGGCCAGATCGAGCCGTCGTTTCTGGCCACCCGACAATGCTCGGGTCCGCTGTTGCGCGCTGTTTGAGAGTCCGACGATGCCGAGGACCTCGTCGACGTTGCGAGGATCGCTGTAGTAGGCGGCCTGCTGGGCCACCGCTTCCCGGGCGGTCAACTCGGGGATCGGTTCGGACTCCTGGAGCACGATACCGATGCGCTCCCGCCAGTGGAGCGGTGCGGATTCGGGATCGACCCCGAGCACCTGAACCGAGCCGGCGTCGCGTTTGCGGAATCCCTCGAGAATCTCGATGGTGGTCGTCTTGCCTGCTCCGTTGGGGCCGAGAAAGGCGACGATCTCCCCATCGGCGACGTGAAGGTCGATACCGTCGACGGCGACGCGGTCGCCGTAGCGTTTGATCAGGCCCTCGACCTCGATGGTCACGGGGTCAGCCTACTCCCGGGTCCGGGTGACGGACTCGCCGATTCGGCGGCGGCCGGCGACCGGGAACCGTGTCACGGGTGGACGCGATCGCGGGTCTCCCGCCAGAACTCGGCGGCCACGACGGCGGGATCGACGTCGGCCGGGAACCCATCCAGTGGGAGGATGCGTCCGGTGAACCCGGACGCATTCCAGAACGGGTCGTCGGGGTCCAAGTCGAGCCGGTCGGGCCACCACAGGCTGGCGTAGAGATACGGCTGGTCGCTGCTGTGATCGCCCGGGGAGGCGCCGTAACTGGCGCGGGTGTCGTCGGTACCGACCTCGATGGCGGGATCGAAGTGCCCCGGCCAGAGCTGAGGCCGGCTCGGATCGATCGACGCCTCGTCGGCCCGTACCGCTTCGAGCGCGGCGAAGGCCATCCCGAACCAGTCGCCGAGAAAGCGGGCGGCGGCGGCGTCAACGGTGAGCGGGGCATCGACATCACCGACGTCGGGGCTGTCGTGTTCGGCTGCGGTCTCGGTGTCGATGTCGGAGTCGAGGAGTCGGGCGGCGTCGCTCAGCGAACCGATGGGCATGGACCGGACTTCATGGCCCCGCTGGTCGATCAACGATGTGCCCTCGACTCGAACCTGTCGATCCCGACCGAAGAACGGGGTTCCGAATCCGCCGAGCGTCCAGCGAAGTCCGAACTTGCCGTTCGCCTGATGCCGCACGGGTGCGATCACATAGGCCGCAAGGCGGTGCAGGGCCACCCTCGTCGCAACGAGTACGTCGGTTGGAGGCGGGGTCGGAAGCCGCCGGCGACCACCGAGCCATCGCTCGGCCAGCCAGTCGGCGTGGTCGGCACCGTCGGCTTGGCCGGCCAGCCAGGTGTCCCAGTCGACGATGGTGGAAGGATCCCGATCGGGGTCGACAAGACCGGAGGGTAGAACCAGCTCGACGTCGGGGCCCGCTCCGGTGGCGACCGTACGATCGACCGGGTCGTCGGCCCGGTGGGGTCCGGAGTTGATCGCAGGAGGCGACGGTTCCAGCACCCGGGCCGACCCGTCTCCGGGTTGCAGGAGCTGCTGGGCCTCGGAACCGGCATTGCGGGGCTCGATGGTCATAGCCATCCAACCCTCCTTCCGAGCGACGAATTCCCCGCGACGCGTGGCCTTCTAGTCTTCCTCGCGGATCTCGTGCCGAGGGCCGTTGTGCCACCAGGCGTCGATTCGGGATCGGTGCCGGTCGGATCGGAACTCGACCTTCAAACCTCCGTATTCAGGTTCGATACGCACCTCGTAGCCCGGGTTGGATGTGGCCCACAGCACCTTGGTTGCCGATGGCGAGAACCTGATCGCCGTCGTTCCGCCGACAAGGGTGAAGATCTTCGTCACATACTGCTCGGGGCCTGCGGCCGGCGATGTGGTGACCGTTGTCGAGGAGGAGGTGGAGCCTTTGGGTGGCGTGGCGATGGTTGCCGACGAGTGCGTCGTGGCGGTCGTGTCCACTGTCGGAGTGGTCACGGAGTTCGAGGTACGCCCCACGGCGGTCGTGGAGGACGCCGACGACGTGGTGGAGGTCGTGGATCCCTCGACGACGGCGTCGGGCGGATCGTCACCGGCTGTGGCGTGGGTCGTCCGGCCCGACGTCAGAGCGATCGCTGCATCCTCGGAGAATGGATCGATCGATTCGGACACCAGCCCTTCTTCGCCGCCTGCGTTGACAACGGCGGGCGCCGGGGCCACGAGATCGTCGTCGAGCACCCCGACGCCGCTCCAGGCGACGCCGATTGCGGTTGCGCTGCCGAGCAGCCAGAGAAGCAGGAGCGTGACGGCTTTCATGAGACCCAGTGTGAACCAGTACAGCTCGGATGCGGTTGAAGCGAACCCTAAATGAGGTCTAAATAGATTTGGCTGTTGTTCCCGTCCCATCGCCGGGTGACATAGGGTTGCCTCCATGGCTTCCGTCTTGATGATCGAGGACGATCACCAGATTCGTGATCTGGCGGTGCGGGCGTTGTCGGCGGCCGGTCACGTGGTGCGGTCCGAGGCAATGGCGATGCCCGGTCTGCAGTCGTTGATCGACGACACCCCCGACATGGTCGTGCTCGATCTCGGCCTGCCCGACGTCGACGGGGAGGATCTGCTGCGGATGATTCGAGCCGTGTCGGAGGTGCCGATCGTCGTCGCCACCGCCCGCGACGACGAAGCCGATGTGGTCCGCCTCCTCAACGCGGGAGCCGACGAGTACGTCATCAAGCCGTTCTCGGGTCCTGAACTCGAAGCCCGAGTGAGGGCCCTGCTGCGCCGCATCGAGATGGGCGGCAAGGCCCGCATCCTCGAAGTCGGTGGACTCCGCATGGACCTCCGGTCCCGAACCGTCGAACTCGACGGCGCCGAGATCAGCTGCAATCGGAAGGAGTTCGATCTCCTGGCCTACCTGGCCGGTAGTCCGGGGATTGTCATCGAGCGGTCCGAGCTCTACGCCCAGGTGTGGCGTGAACCCTACGGCGGGGCCGACAAAACGATCGATGTCCATCTCTCGTGGCTGCGACGAAAGCTCGGGGAGACGGCGGCCGAACCCCGCTACCTGCACACGGTTCGTGGCGTCGGGGTGAAGTTGGTGGACCCGACGAGATGAGCGGGCTGTGCGTCGGCGGCTGATCCTGGTCTTTCTGGCCACGTCCGGCCTGGTGACGGTGGCCTTCATCGTGCCGCTCGCTGCGCTCGTTCAACGAACCGTGGCCGACCGGGCGATCGATGGGGCCCGGGTCGACGCTGCGGCGGTGGTGCCGTCGTTGATCTCGGACGGCTCGAGGGATGAGATCGAGGCGTCCATGCTGCTGACGGCGGCAGGCCAGGAGGGGCGTATGTCGATCCTCACGTCCCAGGATTGGCGGATCGGGCCGGAGATCGTCCCCTCGGAGCGGGTGGAGGAGGCTCTGACCTTCGGCGTGTCCGACATCGGTCCGGTCGACGACGGGATGGAGGTCGTTTCGGCCGTGGCATCCGGGCCGCAGGAACTGTCGGTGATCCGCGTGTTCGTGCCCCGGTCGATGCTGTGGGACGGGGTGATCCGCGCCTGGGCGATCCTGGCCGCCATCGGGACGTTCCTGATTGCGATCTCGGTTGTGGTGGCCGACCTGCTGGCCCGCTCCGTGGTGAAGCCGACCCAGGATCTGGCCATGGCCGCCCGACGGCTCGGGCGCGGTGAACTCGACACCCGGGTCGAACCGAGCGGACCGGATGAGCTGGTCGACCTGGCCGGTGCGATCAACAACCTGGGTGGCCAGGTGTCGACGATGCTGACCCGGGAGCGGGAGTTGGTGGCCGATCTGTCGCACCGGCTTCGGACGCCGCTGACGAAGCTCCGCCTTCGGATCGACCACGTGAAGGATCCCGAGCTGGCGGCGGATCTGAAGTCCGACGTCGACGACATCACCGCCGTGGTCACGAACGTGATTCGGGAGGCCCGGGGGGCGATGAAGCGAAACCGGCGTTGTGACGCCGCCGAGATCGTGACCGAACGGGCCCAGTTCTGGGCGGCGCTGGCGGAGGATCAACAGCGCCCGCTGCGGCTCGTGGCGGGCGCATCGCCGTTGCCGGTGGCCGTCGATCCGACCGAACTCGGTGCGGTGATCGACAACCTGGTCGACAACGTCTTCGTCCACACCGACGAGGGATGCGAGCTGGTCATCGGTTTCGATCGGTCGAACGGCAGCGCCCGCATCTGGGTCGCCGACGGCGGACCGGGCTTCCCCGCCGACTTCGACGCCACCCAGCGGGGCCGTTCGGGCGGGAGCTCCACCGGGCTCGGCCTCGACATCGCCCGCCAGTTGGCCGACGAGGCCGGCGGGCGGCTGGACATCGGTTCCGGCGACGCGGGCGGGTCGCAGGTCACCCTTTCGCTACCGCTTGCTCCGCTCCTGGCCGAGCGCTGACGCCGTTCCGGTCACTCCTCCAAGCCGTCGACGCCTTCGGGCGGCCACGACAGCTCGAGCCGGGGTGACGCGTGGCCGTCGTAGACCGTCCGCTCGCCGAGCGGCCGGTCGAGCGTGACCGTGATCGGGAACCAGGGGTTGCCGGGGCAGGTGGCGCCACCGCTGACCGGCTCGACCAGCGTCACGATCTCGATCGAGGTGGCGGTCTCGGTCACCACCGGCAGAACCTCACGATCAACGGGGGCCTGTCCGTTCGCGCAGTTGTTCTCGTTGATCCAGAGGTGGAGTTCGGTGGAGTCCGGGTCCGGCTCGCGATCGGGATCGAATACGGTGTCGGCGGATCCGAAGCCCGGCGCGTCGAGTTCGATTCGACACTGGCCGAATCCGGCGGGGAGCCAGAGGCCGTCCCGGTTCTCGAGTTCCATCGACGCAGAGGGCGGCCCCAGGTCTTCGGTGACCGAGTCGGCCTGGCGGCCGAACAGGGTGATCGAATCGTCGGTCCGGTCGGCCACGAACCAGTCGTAGGAGTCGAGGAAGAACTGCATCTCGACCATCACGGGGTGATCGGCCAGGTCGTCGAAGATCGCCTCGATCTCACCATCGATGGGCGGAAAGACATCGGGATCCGGCGGGACGGTCGGGAACCGGACCCGGCCGCACGAGGCCGACAAGCCCGTCGCGTCGACGGACGCCGAGTCGCCATCCGACGCAGAGCCGGCGATCGCCGCCTCGTAGTCGGCGAAGGTGCCGTTGTGGACCAGAATCGACGCGTTGAGGATCACACTGTCACCGAACTGTTCGTCGATCTCGGCGAGAAGGACCTCGTCGGCCCGGGGCAGATCAACCGTGACGGCACCGAGCTCCGGGCTGCGGCTCGCACCCCAGCTGTCGAGGCCATCCAAGCCCTGGAGCGCGGCGACAACGTCGTCTTGGATCTGTGCCAGTTCGGCGTCGGATCGCTTGAAGTCGCCGACAACGCACACGTACTCGCCGATACCCAGGTCTTCGAGCGCCCGGCGATGCGGTTCCGCGTCGCCGACCACGCCGAGGTGCACGACCTGGCGGGGTGAGATCCACCGGATGGCGTACTGCTCGGGGATCGAGTGCACGTAGACCCCGAGCGGATCGTTGCCGATCGGGCCCAGCACCTCCTCGTCATCCGTGCCGAGCAACTCGGCCATCTCCTCCATCGACAGACTCTCAGCGGCCAGGAACTCCGACTCCGGTCGCTTGTCCTCGTCCGGGCAATGGTCGGCCAACCAGTCGAGGATGTCGCTCACCGGCTGGACGCTCTCAACGCTGAGCACGCCACCGCTCAAGATGCCGGTGACCCGCACCGCCTCATCGCCCGGTGGCGGCTCCCCGTCGAGCGACACATCACCGTCGAGCGTGGCACAGGGTCGGGTGTTGCCGGGGCAGAGCGTCCCGCCGGACACGACACCGGTCAGGGTGACCCGGAGGCCCTCGTCCGATGACGACGGTGTCCCGTCGTCCGATCCGACGGCGTCCACGGCGTTGCCGTTGCCCGCATCGCCGCAGGCGGACAGCAGCAGCACCATGGCAACGAGCAGACGAGTGAGCGCGGTTTGAAGCCTCATGTCTCCTAGGACGGTTGAAGCGGGCCTGTGGTTCCCGACACACCGTACGGCCCCCACCGCGGACCGACCGGTACGGTGGCCCGGTGGCGCAGCATCGCAGCGACCATCATGGTCGCCACCATCTCCACGGTCTATCCCGGCTTCCTGATCGGAGCGTTGACGGTTCAGGTCAGCGACGAGTTCTCCGTGTCGGAGGCGACCTACGGTTGGGGGCTTGGCGGATTCTTCCTCGCCGCCACTGCCGGATCGGCGCTGTTCGGACGGCTGGTTCAGCGCATCGGACCTCGCCGCCAGATCCTCAGCGGTCTGGTGGTGACCTTGGCCATGAACCTCTACATCGCGCTGCTGGCCAGCGGCTGGTGGCAGCTCGTCGGAGCGCTGGCGGTGGCCGGGTTCGTCAACGCCTCCAACCAGACGGCGGTGAACCTGGCTCTGACCCAGGCGAAAATCCCGCGGCTCGGTCTGGCCATCGCGTTGAAACAGTCGGGAATGCCGATGGCATCGATGATCAGCGGGCTGATGGTGCCGGGCATCGCGCTGACCGTCGGCTGGCGCTGGGCCTACGTGCTCGGCGCGGCCCTCACCGCCGCAGCCATCGTCGGGGTGATCCGTTTCGTCGATCCGATACGACCGGCCCGGCGCCGGATGAAGCCCAATCCGGTATCCGGCCGCCGGGATCTCCTGGTCGCCGCGGTGCTCGGCGGGTGCCTGTCCTTCGCCGCCGGGTCGCTCAACGCCTGGATCGTCAGCTCGGGCGTCGACGCCGGGCTGGGCGAGGGAATGGCCGGGCTGATGCTGAGCGTCGGTGCGGCGTCGGGGATCGCGCTCCGGATCTTCGCCGGCACACGACTCGACCTGATGACACTTCGCCCGTTCCTGGTGGCCGGGCTGATGGTGCTGGCCGGCGCCGCCGGTGTGGCGCTGCTGACCGTGCGTTCCCCCGGCATCCACATGATCGCGACGCTGCTGGCTTTCGCCGGCGGGTGGGTGTGGCCGGTGTTCACGAACTACGGCATCGTCCGCACCAACGCCGCCACCGCCGGCGCAGCGACCGGCGTCACCCAGATGGGGGTCTACATCGGCGTGTTCCTCGCCCCACTGCTGACCGGCTGGTTGATCGAACACCACGGCTATGGGGTGATGTGGTCGGTTGTGGTGGTGATGATCCTCATCGGCTCGACGTTGGCGTTGTGGGTTCGCAACCGCTTCTGAGGGTTCGCCGGTGCCGGGCTCACCCGACGAAGTCGACGCCCTCGGACAGGAGGTCGCGCCACCGCGTCTCGTCGATATCGGTGACGGCCAGCCACTCTTTGAACACCTTTCCGGCGGGAGCGAACGGCTCCCCCTCAGCGGCGTCGATGGCGGCGGCCACTCGCTCGGCGGGCAATTTCACGACGATGCCGTCCTTCTTGTGATGCGGCATGGCCAGGAACTCCCCGCCCACCCTCAGGCACGGTGAACCCATGATGGTGCCTTCGACGATCCGGTCGTCGGCCGCCTGGAACTCCGCCGCCAGCTCCCAGAAGAGTTCAGCGGCTGCACTCTCGTTCGACTCCATCTCGCCATTCTGTCATACCGCACAGACCGTGGCCGACGGGGCCGACCACGGATTCCGGGGGGTACCCAGGATCGACTTGGACCACGCGATGCCGTAGTCCACAATGGAGTCACCGTTCGAGGGGGATGCTTGGAGGGCGATGCGTCACCACACGAAAACAAGGTTGGTCGTTGTTGTCGTCGTGCTGGTCGTCACGGCCGGAGCCTGCGCCGACGGCGGCGACGACAATGACGAAACCACCGTCACCGAGGAAGTCGAACTGCGGCTTGCCCAGTGCCCCAACCCGCTGGTCATCCAGACCGACCGCTTTCCCGAGCCCGAACATGGGGCCGTCTACAACCTGGTCGGCGAGGGCGGTCGGTTCGATCCGGAAACCGGCCGGTTCACCGGTCCGTTGGCCGCCGAACCCTCGCTCACCGTCGAGATCCGGGTCGGTGGACCCTTCATCGACAAACGGTCGACACTCAACGTCATGGCCGACGACGAGGAGATCTTCCTCGGGCTCGTCAACACCGACGAAGCGGTGGCCGGCTACGTCGAACACCCCTCCACCGCTGTTGTCGCTCCGCTCGAGCTGAGCCCACAGATCGTCATGTGGGATCCCGCCACCTACGACATCGAGTCGTGGGACGACGTGAAGAGCACGGGTGCGGTGCTCAACCACGCCGCCGGCGCCTCCTTCCCGGAATACCTCCTCGCCACCGGTCTCGTGGCCGCCGATCAGCTCGACGGAGGCTACGACGGTTCGCCTGATCGTTTCATCGCCGCCGACGGCGCCATCCTCCAGCAGGGGGTCGCCACGCAGGAGCCCTATCTCTACGAGAACATCTTCATCGAGTGGGGAAAACCGGTCGACTACCTGCTCATTCATGACGCCGGTCTCGAGTTGTACCAGGGGGCGCTCACCATCCTCGACGACCGCCTGGACCAAGACGCACGCTGGTGCCTCTCGGCGTTCGTGCCGCTCGTTCAGCAGTCGATCGTTGCGTTCCAACAGGACCCGACCGCCACCAACGATGTCATCCTCGACGCCGCCGACACCCTGGACGGACCCTGGCCACTTGGTGACGAGGGGGCACGGGAAGCCGTGATTCAAATGGGGGCGTTGGGCATCGTGGGCAACGGTCGGGATACGACCATCGGCAACTTCGATCTCGACCGGCTCGACGAGCTGATCACCACGATCCGCAATGAGGTGCCGACGATGGCCGGGCCGGTGGGTTTGTCGGCCGATGAGTTGGTGAGCAACGAGTTCATCGACGCAGGCATCGGTTTGTAGTACTCCGAACGGTCCGCGTGCCTCAACGGGACGTGCCCTCATACGGTGATCAGCGGTGGGTCGGCGCTCGCTGCGTGAGGCGGGCGAACTCGGCGATCAGGAAACCGATGCGATCCGCGGCTTCCAGCATGATCATGTGACCGCCGCCGTTGATGATCTGGAGGCGGGCCCGGGGGATACCGTTGGCCACCTGGCGGCTGTAGCGCAGCGGCGTCAGCCGATCGTTGGTTCCCCCGATCACGAGGGTGTCGTGACCGATGCGATACAGCTGATCGGTGATGTCGTAGTCGACGAGTGCACCGGTGGCTTCCCGCCGCACGTCGTGGGGGCAGCGAGCGGTCGATTCGATCAGGTGATCAACCAGTTCGAGGCTGGGATGACGACCGAAGGCAATGAGACCCGTACCCAATCGCAATCGTTCGTCGAATCGGGTGAAGTGGTCGAGCAGCTCGAGCGAGAGAAACTGCAGTCCGAGCCTGGTTTGCGGCTGTTGGAGGGTCGCGGTTCCGGCCACGACGACCACCTTGCGCACCCGCTCCCGGGCCAACTCCCGGTGTTCGAGCATCATGCTCATGACGGCCATGCCGCCCATCGAATGGCCGACGAGAATCACATCGCGGAGATCGAGCGCGCTGAGGACCTGAGCGAGGTCGGCGGCGAGGCGACGAGGGCCGTAGCCGTCACGGCCTCGCGATGAGTCACCGTGGCCCCGCAGCTCGATGGCGACGACCTCGAAGCCGTCGGTGATCAGACGACGGGCCACCGGGCCCCAGTCGTCGCGGTTGCCGGTCAGGCCGTGAACGAGCACGACGGGCGAGCCCGTTCCCGATCGACGGATGGCGAGGCGGGCCCCGTCGTCGGTCTTGACCGTGGCCGCCGTTCCCACCGGGAACGTCAACGGCTCACCGGCCAGCGGGTTCGAATTCCTCCGCCAGCGCCAGATCGTGGCCTTGACGCCGACGTAACCAGCCGCTGCCGCCGCGGCACCCACGAGGGCAAGCCGGGGAACGTTCATACCGTTCTTCTTGTCTGCAGCCACAACCACTCATGGTAGTGGCGAAGGGAATGGCCATCACAAAAAGCACGACGCCCGACATTGGTGACCACCGACGAGGACCTGGGCGTCGACCGGGTTTCGCCCACCAGAGGGTGCGCTCGGCTCAACGGCACGCTCCCAAACTTGGCGGAAGGTAAGGGATTCGAACCCTTGGTGACCCGGAGGCCACAACGGCTTTCGAGGCCGCCCCATTCGTCCGCTCTGGCAACCTTCCGTAGACGAGACTAGCGCCCGAACGCGGCCCTTCCGACGGCTTTTGGTCGCGACGTCACGATCCGGGGATCGCTGCGTTCGCCGCTATCGGCGGGCGGCGAAGAAGTCGGTGAGCAACCGACCGCACTCCTCCGCGAGAACGCCGGTCGTCAGATCGACGCGGTGGTTGAGCCGAGGGTCGTCGCACACGTTGTAGAGGCTGAGGCAGGCCCCGGCTGCCAGGTCAGCCGCCCCGTACACCAACCGGTCAACCCGAGCGTTGACCAGCGCTCCCCCGCACATCACGCATGGCTCCAGCGTCGCGTACAGGGTGCAGCCGGTGAGATGCCATGACCCGAGGGCGGCGGCGGCGTCACGCACGGCCAGCACCTCGGCGTGGGCGGTCGGATCGCCGGTCCGTTCACGCTCGTTGTGACGGCTGGCGATGACCCGACCGTCGGCGTCGACCACCACCGCGCCGACCGGCACATCACCATGCGTCTCGGCCTGGACCGCTTCGGCCACGGCCAGACGCATCATCTCGACGTCGCGTTCCCCGGCGGTGTGGGGCATCGTCGACGAATCGCTCATCGACGACTCCGCTGATGAAGGTCGATGAACTCGTCGACCGACGTGCCGGCGATGACCCGACCGATCAGTTCGAGCGGCAACTGGTCGAGGGACTTGAATCGAACACACGACTTCCCCATGTCGAGCTTCTTGCCGGTGGCCTCGTATGCGGTCCGGAACCAGTTCTCGGTTTCGCCGTCGACGTACATTGACGTGAGATACACGGCCATATGGTTCTTCTGCGATGCCAGGGCGGCGTACATCAGTGGTTTGCCGTTGTAGGTGTCGGGGAAACGGTCGAGTGGAACCTCGTAGCTGATCATTCCCCAGTTCATCGCCTCGACGAACCCGTCGGGGAGATTGGCCAGAATCACGTCTCGAACTTCGGCGATCACATCACGACGGTCGTCCGGCAGATCGGCGAGATAATCGTCGACATTGTCGGCTTTGCTACGTACCACGACACCGTCCCCTCTTGTCGCCTCTCATCGACAACTGCCTTGACCGGACGGCATTACAGAATCGTCGTGCCCATCCACGACCCGATCCCCCAGGTGAGACCGCACGCCGCCACGGCCCAGCCCACCTGCCGGACGATGGTCCTGACCATCGAGCGTTCGGTGAACCACGCCAACAGAGCTCCAACTCCGGTGGCGGCGGTCAACCCGACAACGATCGAACCGTTGCGAGCCGCGGAACCCTCACTGAGAAGCCACGGGATCAGGGGCAGGAACGCACCGATGGCGAAGGCGATGAAGGAGCTCAGGGCCGCGGCCACCGGCCTGCCCACCGAGTCGGGGTCGACGCCAAGCTCCTCCCTGGCGTGCACCTCGAGCGCCACCTCGGGATCGTCCATGATCGCCTCGGCCAGCGCGGCGGCGTCGGCTTCCCCGATGCCACGGCTCATGTAAATGTGTGTGAGCTCCTTGATCTCCCGCTGGGGGTTGCTCTGCAGCGAGTGCCGTTCGATATCCAACTCACGTTCGACGAGCTCGTTCTGCGCCTTCATCGACACGTATTCGCCGGCCGCCATCGACGCCGCACCGGCCAACAGGCCCGACGCACCGGTGATGAGAACGGTGCCGGCACCGGTCCCCGCGGCGGCGACACCCAGGATCAGTGCGACGTTGGACACCAGCCCGTCGGAGATTCCGAAGACGGCGGCCCGGGCGGCTCCACCCTGAACATCGCGATGCTCGTGCACCATGTGATGGTGATGGTGATGTTCGACGTGGCCGCTGCCGGCGTCAGACCGGTCGCGGTCGGAATCGAGCACCTCGACGTGATCACTGTCTCGGCGTGCTTGCTGGCGACCATCGGTCAACTCACCCATGGCTGCCACGATATCCATCGGCACGGGCCCCTGTACAACGGGGCGTGCGGTCGTCTCTCGTGCGGCGATGTGGATCCTGCCCGGTGGGCGTGCTGTTCGAGGAGGCGACAGCGGTCCCCCGGCGCTCCCTCCGTCGCTTGGAGATGACGGAGGGATGTCGCCGGCGGCGGACAGGATCTACCAGTCGAACTGGAGATGCGGGTGTGACGGTGCGGCCAGGGGGCCGACGAGGGCGAACACTGCGCCCTCGGGGTCGATGATCACGCTTTGGCGACCGATCGGGATGTCATAGGGGTCGGTCATGACGACACCACCGAGCTCGGTGGCCCTGCCCGTGGCGGCCACGACATCATCGACCGAGAAGGCCGGACACCACGAGGCCGGAATCTCGTCGACCGTGGGTTTGATGGCGCCGGCGACGGGCCCGACCGAGGTGGTGAACACCCGGTATTCGGTCTCGACGGCGGCCGCGACGTCGATGCTCTCGGCCGGGCCTTCGTCCGCCTCCGTGTCGAGCGAATCGGGAACCCAGTCGAACACCTTGCCGTAGAACGATTGGGCGGCGTCGAGATCCGGGGTTTCCAGCTCGATCCAGGCCAACGAGCCGGAGGTCTCGGCAAACGGATTGCCGGCCTGGTCGCGGGGCTGCCAGAGCGAGATGAGCGCATCATTCGGATCGAGGATCGTGGCCACGGTTGCCATCGATCCTCTGGGCTGCGGGCTCCGGAGCACGGTGCCACCGGCAGCCTCGACGCGGCGAAGTGCAGCGTGAACATCGACGACGCAGAGATGGGTCTGCCAGCGCGACGACACCGTCATGTCGACGAACGGTTCCTCGGGCTCGATCAGCTCGGCCGTGGGTCGGTCGTGGCACAGCGCCATGGTCGACACACGAACGCCGTCCCACGGTTCGCCGTGTTCGTCGACGCCGTTCACGTCGGGGTCGATGCTGAAACGGGAGCTGAAGGACCAGCCGAGAAGGGACGAATAGAACGCTTTCGACTTCTCGATGTTGGGCGTGTGCAGGTCAACCCAATTCGGGCATCCATGAACCACGAAGTGATCGGCAATTGTCGCGGTGGGAACGACCGTCATTGCGTTGCCTACTCCTGCGAAAAGAATTCTGCGGCGATTGGCTCTCACGACCGAAGAGGCCGTTAGACATTCCAACGATGTTAGCTTTTTGGATCGAAGAGAGGGTGCACTGTCCGAATATCTTTACGAATCCTGAGCAAACATCGGTTGTTCTCAGGGATTTCGGCCGCGATGACCCGATTTCAAGAACATCCGGCCGGCACGTTCGCCGGATCAGTCCCAACCCAGCTCGTGCAGGCGATCGTCGTCGATACCCATGTGGTGGGCGACCTCGTGGACGATCGTGACATGGATCTCGTCGGCCAGCTGCTCGATGTCGTCGACGAATCGACAAAGCGCCAGGCGGTAGAGCGTGATGCGGTCGGGCAGCACCATGTCGCCGTAGTCCATGCGATCGGTGTGGGGGATCCCCTCGTAGAGTCCGAGCAGGTCATCCGGATGGTCGTCCTCCACCAGGATGACGACGTTGTCCATCCATGCCAGCACCGCGTCGGGCAACTCGTCGAGGGCGTCGGCCACCATCACCTCGAAAGCATTTTGAGGGATCGGATCCACCGCTCAGACGGTAGTCGACCGCTGCGCCGCCATGGTCCATCATGGGGGCGGCACCGGACCGCAACGAGGGGGAGACCAGTCATGTCGAGGACCATCGGATGAGGATTCGGGCCGAGCCGCTGCGACGCCTGGTGGCCGAGATCTTCCTGGCCGCCGGATGCTCGTCGGAGGAGGCCGATCGGATCGCCGAGGACCTGGTGATGGCCAACCTCGTCGGCCACGACAGTCACGGGGTGGTGCGCACCCAGCGGTACGTCGAGGCGTTGAGGGCGGGATCGGTCCGGCCCGACGGTTCGCTGGAGACGGTCATCGACGGTGGCGTCTTCGCCGTTGTCGACGGCAACCACGGTTTCGGGCAGACGATCGGACCGCAGGCCTGTCGCCTGGGCATCGAGCGGGCTTCCATCCACGGCGTCTCGGTCATCGGGCTTCGTCGCAGCGGGCACCTTGGTCGAATCGGCCGCTACGCCGAGATGGCCGCGGCCGCCAACCAGGCCTCCCTCCACTTCGTCAACGTGGCCTCCAGCACCCTCGTCGCCCCGTTCGGCGCCATCGACCGGCGGATGGGCACCAATCCGGTGAGCATCGGTATGCCCATGGGTGAGCGGGCCCCACTGATCCTCGACTTCGCGACCTCGGTTGTCGCCGAGGGCAAGGCGCTGGTGGCGTTGAACGGGGGCAAGCCGATTCCGGCCGACGCCCTGGTCTCACCGGACGGCGAACTGACCGGTGACCCGGCGGTTCTCTACGGGCCGGTGGTGCCCGGCCGTGCGCCGAACCCCCACGACGGTCGAGGTGCACTGCGGGCGATGGGAGATCACAAGGGTTCGGGACTGGCCCTGATGTGCGAGCTGTTGGCCGGCGCGCTGATCGGCTCCGATACCGCCGGCCCGCCACCGAAACCGCATGGCAACGGCATGTTGTCGATCTATCTCGATGTCGACCGGCTGGCGCCGGACGACCGGGCGATGGTCGAGGCGAGGACCTACGTCGACTGGTTTGTCAGTGCTCAACCGACGTCACCCGATGGAGAGGTACTCCTCCCGGGTGAACCGGAACGTCGCCGCCGCGCCGAACGCGAGGTCGACGGCATCGAGCTCCCGGCCGCCACGTGGACGTCGATCGTGGAGGCGGCGGAGTCGGTGGGTGTCACCGTCTCGTCGACCGGTTCGGACTGAACTCCGGGGTGCCGATGGAGACGGCGGAACCGAGGAGCACTCGACAACCTGCCGAGCTGATCAGGCTCGCTGATCACGGAACAGGCAGAACGGGTGACCCTCGGGATCGAGCATGACCCGGACATCGTCCTGGGGCTGATACCCCGCCTGCCGGGCGCCGCAGGCCTCCGCCCACGCCACGCCGGCCTCCAGATCCGGCACGCCGATGTCGAGGTGCATCATCATCTGCTGGGCACCGGGTTCGGTGGGCCAGACCGGCCGGACGAAGGCGGGCTCATGCTGGATCTCGATCTTGAGGTTTCC
>JBFHME010000063.1:0-18741 GCA_041594435.1 Acidimicrobiales bacterium | reverse complement strand
CGTGGCCGGCTTGGGCGACGCCGGATTCGAGAACGTCGAGCTGCTCTCATCAGCGGACGAAGCCAGGCGTCAGGTCGACGATGGGGAGGCCGATGCCGCCGTCATCTTCCCGGCCGATCTCGCACGTTCGATGCAGGACCCTTCGCAGCCGGGCCGCGCCATCGTCGTGGTCACGCCCGACTCCGAACTCTCGGCCGGCATCGCCCGGTCGATCGCCAACTCCAGCACCGCGGCCGCCCGAACCATCCGAGCGGCCGGCATCGTGGCCGTTGAGCAGGGCTCGCCCCCGGTTCAACCCGATGGCCTGGAGACCGCCGTCATCGTGGTCGACCGACCGGCCGGTTCCCGAGTTCTAGCCGACTCAACCTATTTCTCCGTGACGATGACGGCGTTTTTCGTCTTCTTCACCGCGCAGGCCGCCATCGCCACCATTCACCGGGAACGCCGCAACGAGACACTGGCCCGCATCCTGGTCGCCCCCATCCCCCGGTGGTCGGCGCTCGCCGGCAAGGCCTTCGCCGCGATGGCCACCGGCTTTGTGTCGTTCATGGTTCTGTGGCTGGCGTCGGTGGTGTTGTTCGGGGCCCGCTGGGGGCCGCCACTGGGCGTGGTGGCCATCGCCTTCGCCGCCATGGTGGCGGCCATCGGCCTCGCCTCGCTGATCAGCACCTTCACCCGAACCGAGGAATCGGCAGGACAACTCATCGGCGTGACGACAACGGCGTTGGCCTTTCTCGGCGGTGCCTTCATTCAGCTTCCGGCCACCGGTCTGCTGGGTGTGGCATCCCAGTTCTCACCCTTTCATTGGATCGTCGACGCCGTCGGCGAGAACGCCGGTATCGGTACCGCGGCCGACGTCGCCCCTGCGGTTGGCGTGATCCTGTTGTTCGGACTGCTCCCCGGCGCTGTGGCCCTGGCCCGCGGCGAGCACGTCCTGGGAGGTGGCTGATATGAGCGACCTGCGGGCAATGGTGGCGATCGCCGGGGTCTCGCTCAAACGGTTCCTGCGCGACCGCTCGAACATCTTCTTCGTGTTCGCCCTGCCGCTGCTCATCGTGATGCTGATCGGGGTCCAGTTCGGAGGCGGGGCGTCGTCGACCGTTGCGCTGGTCGGAGGCGACATGCCCGTGGGGGCGATCATCCGGCAGGCCTTCGACGACAGCACGATCGATGTGATCGATGTCGAGAACGGCGATCAGGCGGTCCGCGACGTCGAGGACGCCAAGGTGGACGCGGCCGTCATCGTCTCCGACGGTGATCCGCTCCTCGACACGCTGGACGTGATCTTCATCTCGAGCAACCGGGCCGTCGACGCCCGCTCGGTCCTGCAGGCCGCCGTCGACGAGGAGTCGATCGACTGGAACGGGGCTCGACTGCTGGCCGACCAACTCGGAGGATCACCCGACGACTACCGGGGGGCGACGGCCGCCGCCGACGAGGCGCTGGCCCCGATCACGGTCGAGGTCGAGACCGTCGGCGACAACCCGTTCAGCGGGGTCACCCGGTTCAACCTCGGGGCGGCCACCCAGCTGGTGCTGTTCACGTTCCTGAACGCACTCACCGCATCGGCCTACCTGATCCTGACCCGCAAACTGGGCGTGGCTCAGCGCATGATGGCGTCGTCGACATCGACCGGCGCCATCGTGGCCGGTGAGACGTTGGGCAAATTCAGCATCGCCCTGTTCCAGGCTCTCTATATCGTGACCGCAACCTGGCTCGTCTTCCGGGTCGACTGGGGCGATCCACTGGCCACCGGGGCCGTGATCGTGCTGTTCTCACTGGTGGGCACCGCCTTGGGCGTCCTCATCGGCAGCGTGCTCGACAACGAAGGAGCGGCGTCCGGCATCGGTGTCACGATGGGAATCAGCCTCGGGGCGCTGGGCGGGGCGATGGTGCCATCGGAGCTGTTCCCGGATTCGGTGCGAAACGTCTCCCAGCTCACCCCCCACTATTGGGCTCTCGAGGGGCTGAAGGAGGTGCTGTACCGAGGCGGCTCGCTCGCCGACATCGGCCGGGAGCTGACCATTCTGGCCCTCTACGCATCGGTCCTGCTGGCCCTTGCGGCGTTCTTCTACCGCCGTTCGATCCTGCGAACCTGATACCGGGTACAGACCGTCGGCATCGGGGTCTGGGGCGAACGCCGGTCGTTCCAGCGCCGTGTTCTCCGCTCGTCGACGACCAAGAGTGCGCGATCACCGCTACGCTGGACAGCTGAAGGTTTGGCATCGGGCTAGGCCCGATCAGGCCGTGCCGCAGTAAAGATGCGGCACCGACAGGGAGCCAAACCATGACCACCGATTTCGCGGGCCTCGGCCTGCGCGCCGAGCTGCTGGCGTCGATAGCCGATCTGGGCTACACGGAGCCAACGCCGATTCAGGCCGAAACGATCCCCCACCTCCTGCGGGGTGCCGACATCGTCGGCCAGGCCGCCACCGGCACCGGCAAGACCGCCGCCTTCGCTCTTCCGATCCTGAACGGGCTCGAGGGTGGTCGTCCCGGTTCGCCGGTTGCGCTCGTCGTCGTCCCGACCCGGGAACTGGCCGTGCAGGTCTCCGAAGCCGTGACGGGCTACGGCCGCCGGCAACGGGTCGAGGCCCTGGCCGTCTACGGTGGCTCCCCGATCCACCATCAGATCCGTGCCCTGCGACGGGGCGTTCACGTCGTTGTCGGCACGCCCGGCCGTACCATCGATCTCCTGAAGCGCCGGGCCCTCGATCTGGCCGAGGTGACCACGGTCGTGCTCGACGAAGCCGACGAGATGCTCGACATGGGGTTCGCCGAGGACATCGAGACGATCCTCGAGACGACCCCGCCGAACCGCCAGACCGTCCTGTTCTCGGCCACCATGCCGCCCCGGATCAACGCCATCGCCGCCCGCCATCAGACCGATCCCGTGCGGATCAAGGCCGGCCTGGGTGACGACGCTTCGGCCAAGAACCTGGTTCGGCAGACGGTCTACATGGTGCAGCGCAAACACAAGCCGGCTGCGCTCGGCCGCATCATCGACATCGAGGCCCCCGAGTCGGCGCTGGTGTTCTGCAAGACCCGAAACGACGTCGACGAGCTGACGGCCACGATGAACGGCCGCGGCTACCGGGCCGAGGCGCTGCACGGTGGCATGGATCAGAACCAGCGGGACCGGGTCATGGGGCGGCTACGAGACGGCACCGCAGACCTGCTCGTGGCCACCGACGTGGCCGCCCGCGGTCTCGACGTCGACACGTTGACCCACGTGGTGAACTACGACGTTCCCACCCAACCCGAGAGCTACGTCCATCGGATCGGACGAGTTGGCCGGGCCGGTCGACAGGGCGTTGCCGTCACCCTGGCCGAACCCAGTACCCGGAATCGGCTACGGAACATCGAGCGGCTCGTCGGCCACAAGCTCGACACCGCCGAGGTCCCCGGCGTCGACGACCTCCGGGCTCGACAGCTGGAGCTGACCATAGGCGCCATCAAGGAGCACCTGGGCGACGAAGCCGACCGGTACAACGCCGTGATCCACGAGCTGAGCGACGTGGCCGAGCTTCGCGACATCGCCCTGGCCGCCATCAAGCTGGTCCACGAATCCCGCAATCCCACGAACGACGAGAACTTCATCCCCGCCGTCGCCGAAACCAGGAGCAAGGTCGGGCGCGACAGAGGATCCAATGGTTCGAGGGGTTCGGGCCACAACGGTGGTGGAACCGGCGGCCGACCCAAACCGCGGTCCGACGCGGAGACCGCCCACGTCTACATCGGTGTCGGACGCCGAGGGCGGGTACGGCCCGGTGATCTCGTCGGTGCCATCGCCAACGAGACCAGCCTTTCAGGTCGCGACATCGGTCCAATCAGGATCTCCGAGCACTATTCGGTGGTCGGTGTTCCCGCCTCCGCGGTCTATGAGGTGGTCGCAGCGGTCAACGGATCCAGCATCCGCGGCAAACGGGCGAAGGCCCGCCCCTACGTCACGTAGAAAGACGCCCGCCGCCACCGTTGCATTCCGCCTGGACCGCCCCGCCGGTCTACAGTTGCCACCGACGCCTCGGCAAGCCGACCGATGGGCTCGACGGCGTCGGCAACGAGGAGGTTCAACGGTGACCGACACAACGGCTGCCGGCAGCGGTTCGTCGACCGGCAGCAAGATGCGCCCGCTTCCGGAGTACGAAATGGCCCGACTGGGCGCCAACGTACCGCCGGTCGGGGAGCTGGCGATCGATGACATCAACCCGGCGAACCCCCATCTGTTCAGCGAGCACCGCTGGCCGGAGGTGTTCGCCCGGCTCCGGCGGGAGGACCCCGTCCACTTCAACGAGATCAGCACCGCCGGTCGCTACTGGTCTCTCACCCGCTATGACGACGTGCGAGCGGTTGACGGCGATTGGAGGACGTTCTCCTCCGCACGGGGCATCACCCTGGGCTGGCCGATCGGAACGCCGACACCGGAGGAGGCCGTCGTGCGGGTCAATCCGTTCATCGCCCTCGATCCCCCGGAGCACACCGAGCAGCGGAAGACGGTGCGGTCGGTGTCGGCCCCGAGCAGTCTCCGCAACCTCGATCCGCTGATCCGGGAGCGGACCATTCAGGTCCTCGATTCGCTCCCGGAGGGTGAGACGTTCGACTGGGTCGACACCGTCTCGATCGAGTTGACGACCATGATGCTGGCCACGCTGTTCGATTTCCCGTTCGAGGATCGGCGGAAACTGACACGGTGGTCCGATGTCGTGTTCGCCGTTCCCGAGCCCGGAGGTCTCGTCGAGACACCGGAGCAACGGCGGGACGAGTTCATCGAATGCGTCCAGTACTTCGAGCGACTGTGGGATGAGCGACGGGGCAAACCGGCCCATGACCTGGTCTCGATGCTGGCCAACGGCGAGGCGACCAGGGACATGGCGGTGGCCGACCACCTCGGCAACCTGCTCCTGCTGATCGTCGGGGGCAACGACACCACCCGCAACACCATGTCGGGCAGCGTCTACAGCCTCGACAAGTTCCCGGAGCAGTACGACAAGCTGATCGCCGATCCCGATCTCCTACCGAGGATGGTCCCGGAGGTCATCCGCTGGCAGACCCCGCTCTCGTACATGCGGCGGACCGCGACCCGGGATTGTGAGATCGGCGACAAGCAGATCCGCAAGGACGACCAGGTGCTCATGTGGTACGTGTCGGCCAACCGGGACGAGGAGGTCTTCGAACACGCCGACGCACTCGACATCGAGCGCCCCAACGCCGATCGCCATCTCTCCTTCGGCTACGGCATCCACTTCTGCATGGGCAGCCGGCTGGCCGAGCTACAGCTTCGGATCCTGTGGGAGGAGATCCTGCGGCGGTTCGAGCGCATCGAGGTGCAGGGGGAACCCGATCGCACGTTCTCCTCGTTTGTCAACGGCTATACCCGGCTACCGGTGCAGCTCACCCGTAAGCGCTCCTGACGGCTCGCCGGCCGGTGACACATTCGGCGAGCTGTCGGCGAGTTCGATTCCTCGAACCATTGCCCGGCCCGATGCTTTGGCCTCGTAGAGCTGGGCGTCGGCCGCCGCCACGATTCGGTCGGTCGATCGGCCGGCTGGAGCCGTGGCCACGCCGATGGAGATGGTGGTGCCGGTGGCGGAATGAAACGCCTCGAGCAGCCGCTCGGCAACGACCAGCGCCGTTTGGTGGTCGGAATCGGACATCATGACGGCAAACTCGTCACCGCCGATCCGGGCCAACGTGTCGGAGGCCCGAAGGTGCTTCCGCATCGCCTCCGCACCACGCCGGAGAACCGAGTCTCCGGCATCGTGTCCGAACTGGTCGTTGACCGCCTTGAACTTGTCGACGTCGACGAAGATCACCGATACGTCCATGGGCGACCGTCGGGATCGTTCGATCATCGCGTCACAGGTCGCGTCCCAAGCTCGACGGTTGGCGGTGCCCGTCAGCGGATCCCCGTAGGACAATACCTCCACCGCTTCGACCGAGGTCGACATCACCAGACCGATGCCGCCAATGGAGATCGTCAACAGACCCCAGATGAGCAGATCTTCCGCGTTCAGCCCGTCGACGGCCATCACGATCAGGGCGAGTGACGCCTCGATCACCATCAGTTGAACGACTTCACGTCGAGTGAAAAAGACGGCGGCGAAGGCAATCGTCAACACCATGTAGAGCGACAGCGCTCCCCCATAGGCGGTTCCCCTCCAGGTGTGCATGCTGATCGAAGCGGAAACGGCGCCACACAGGAGGAACACCCGACCCGTCTGGTACGAGGCCATGGGCGAGAGCCTGGGCCCGACGACCCAGGCCAGCGGGGCTCCAAACAGGGGAAAGAGACCCGACACCGCGGTCGTGAGCCAATCGGTCGGCCGAATCATGGCCTCGAAGAACGTGAGCACGACGGCCAGGGCCAGTATGGCGGCAACCGTCCTCCAGAGACGACGGCGATCGGTGACGTGTGGGGTCGGCAGCGGCCTGCGCACCCCTTCAACATCGGCAGCCGAACGCACGAGCTTGACCGGTCGGCCGGGTGGTGAGATGGAGCTGGAGCATCGCCTAACCTTGGCGGCATCATGAACCCAGATGATGTTCCGGCCACGATGCGTGCCGTGCTGTTGCAGGGACACGGCGGTCTCGACCAGCTCGACTACCGCGAAGACGTCGCAGTGCCGAAGCCGGGGCCCGACGATGTGCTGATCCAGGTCTCGGCCTGCGGGATGAACAACACCGACATCAACACGAGGACCGGGTGGTACTCGAAGACCGTGACCGGGGCGACCGGCGACGGCGCGATCAACGGGGACGGCGACGGCTCCTGGGGCGGCGGCATGTCGTTTCCCCGGATACAGGGGGCTGACCCTGCCGGCCGGATCGTCGCGGTCGGCGCCACCGTCGATCCTGCCCGGATCGGCGAACGGGTGATCTGCGACGCCTGGTTGCGAGATCCTGACGGCGATCTGGCCAAGGCCGGCTACCTCGGCTCGGAACGAGACGGCGGCTACGCCGAGTACGTCACCGTGCCGTCGGCCAATGCCTATCCCGTGCACACGGATCTGACCGGCGTTGAGCTGGCCAGCTTTCCCTGCAGCTACGCCACAGCCGAGCACATGCTCGAACGGCCCAAGGTCGCGGAGGGTCAATGGGTGGTGGCGACCGGGGCCTCGGGTGGAGTTGGAGGGGCGATCATCCAGCTCGCCCGACGCAGGGGCGCCCACACCATCGCCATTGCTTCGGAGTCGAAGCTTGAAGCCACCGCTGCGGCCACCGGGGCCGATCACACCCTGGCCCGACAGGATCCGGAGCTCGTCGACAAGATCCGCGACCTGACCGGTGGGGGTGCCGACGTACTTGCCGATGTCGTCGCCGGGGAGCAGTTCGCCCAACTGTTCGAGGTCATCCGACGCGGTGGCCACTACACCACCGCCGGCGCAATTGCGGGGCCCCTGGTCCAGCTCGATGTCCGGACCCTGTATCTCCATGATCTCACGATGCACGGTTGCACCGTCCTCCCGCCGGCCGTCTTCGCCAATCTCGTCGCCTACATCGAAGCCGGTGAGATCCAACCGATCGTGGCCGGCACGTTTCGACTGCAGGAGATGGTGGAGGCTCAGGAAACCTTCATGAGGAAGACCGGGGTCGGTGCCTACGTCATCGACATGGGGAGTTGACCGCGTCCGACGACCGGAAAGCCCCGCCCTTCACGCCCGTTCGAGTCGCCGCAGCCCGCCTTCAGGAGTCCACCACTCCACAACGAGCAGGGTCGCCTCCTCGTTGAGACCGGTGACAACGATCTGGCCGATATCGGCGACGAACGACTCACCATGCGATTCCCCGTCCGAATCCTCGCCGTCGCTCAGGATCGGACCGGTGTGGATGGCTCGTCCCGAGATTTTCGCCTCACCCGGCCATTCCGATTCCCTGCCCTTCTCCGGGTGAAAGGTCGGGCCGTGGAGCGCGAAGCGGGGATCCCGCAACAGATCGGCACCCTTGCGGGATCCGGCCATCGACCCGAACCGAAGGTCGCCGTCGAAGAACTCGCACTCGATACCGGAGATGCGTGGCGAGCCGTCGGCCCGGAGCGTGGCCATGGTCTTGTGCCGGCCGGCATCGAAGAGGCCCCGGACGCGTTGCGCGAACTCTGGTTCGGCGGACTCGACATCACCCCACGTTGCCATGGTCGAAATCGTAGCCGCCGCGGCGATCGCACAACCGGCATCATCGCGCGTCGTCGAGGAGGTCCCGGAGGGCGGCGTCGAGCCCGCCACGACTCGATTCGGACAGCCGGACTCCGAGCAGTCGCTCGATGTCGCGGGTGTGGACGGCCGCCATCCGGCGATGAAGGCGTCGTCCGGAGGCCGTGACGTCGACGAACACCTCGCGGCGGTCGACGTCACCACGGGAACGAACGACGAAGCCGGCGGCGACCAGTCGACCGACGATCCTGTTGCAGGAGCTGTTGGCCAGCAGCAGCCGTTCCGCCAGTGCCCCCATACGAATCCGATCGCCGTTGGTGACGATCTGGTGGAGCACGTCGTAGTCGTCGAGGCCGTGACCGAAGGTCGATCTCAGACTCTGGTCCATGGCCGACACCGTCGACCGGTGATACCGCACGAGTCGCTCCCAGATCGAGAGATCGAGCTCTCGCCGTCGGCGGCGCACTTGCGACATAGCTGCACGGTACACTATTTCCAGATGGAAATACATGCCGGCTTTGCGAGGTTTGCAGGAATATGACCACTTCGATGATTGACATTCGCCGGGCCGACGAACGGTTTCACACCCGCATCGGTTGGCTCGATTCAAAGCACTCGTTCAGCTTTGGCGGCCACTACTCCCCCACGAACACCAATCACGGACAGCTGCTCGTCCTGAACGACGATCGGGTCGCCGGAGGCACGGGATTCGAAACCCATCCCCACCGCGACATGGAGATCGTCACCTGGGTCCTCGACGGTGAATTGGAGCACAAGGACTCCGAGGGAAACCGAGGCCTCATCTACCCGGGACTCGCCCAGCGGATGAGCGCCGGTACCGGCATTTGGCACTCGGAGAAGAACTGGAGTCCGACCGACGAGGTGCACTTCATTCAGATGTGGGTGCTACCCGACACGGCATCGATCGATCCCGGCTATCAGCAGGTCGACGTCAACGATCTGCTGGACCGGGGCGGTCTGGTGCCCGTGGCCTCCGGCCAGGGCCATGATTCGGCGATCGCCATCCAGCAGCGTGATGCCGTGCTGTGGGCCGCCCGCATGTCGCCCGGCGATCGGATTGTCGTACCGGAGGCCGACTTCGGCCATGTCTTCGTGGCCAAGGGCAACGTCGACATGGAATCGAGCGGGCCCCTGGCCACCGGCGACGCGGCCAGGCTGACCGGCACCGGAGGGATGACCCTGACCACGAACGACGGAGCCGAGATCCTCATCTGGACCACCGGCGGGCTGGCGTAGTCCCGGCGGCATCGCTCCCCACTCACCTCAGATGCGTTCGAAGTAGCGCTTCCGTTCCCAGTCGGTCACCGAGGCCTCGTAGGCATCACGTTCCTTGGCGAGGAAGTGGCTGTAGTGGTCGACCACGGCGTCGCCGAGCAGCCGGCGTGCGTCGGCGCTGTTGCGAAATCGCTCGAGGGCGGCGGCCAGTGTCGTCGGCACCCGCGGCACGTCGCCTGACGTGTAGGCGTCCCCGTGGAACTCCGCCGGTGGTTCGATCTGGTTGTCGATGCCGTCGAGCCCGCTGGCCAGTGCGGCCGAGTAGGCGAGATAGGGGTTGACATCGGAACCCGGTATGCGGCATTCGATGCGAAGACTCGGGCCGGAGCCGACGATGCGGAACGCGGCCGTTCGGTTGTCGATGCTCCAGGCGATGCTGGTCGGAGCCCAGGACTGGCTCTGGTAACGCTTGTAGGAGTTGACGGTTGGGGCGTAGAAGACCATCAGATCGAGGGTGTGCTTCATCCACCCGCCGAGGAACCAGCGGAACACATCGGTTGTGCCCGTTGGCGTGCCCGGTGGCGTGGCGAAGGCGTTGAACGACTCGTCGCCGCCGTCGGACCAGAGGCTCAGATGGATGTGGCAGCTGCTGCCCGACTGGTCGTCAAGGGGTTTGGCCATGAACGTCACGGCAACACCCTGCTGTTCGGCCAGTTCCTTCATGGCGTGCTTCATGATCACGTGTCGATCGGCCATCGACAGTACGTCGGCGTACCGAACGTTCAACTCGTGCTGTCCGACCGCAGCCTCTCCCTTGGAGTTCTCGACCGGTATGTCCGAGTCTCGGAGAGCTCGCCGGGCCGCGCCGACGTAGTCTTCGACCCGCGCTCCCTGCAGCAGGTGGTAATCCTCGTTGTACCAGCCGGCCGACGTGAGATCGGTGTATCCCTTGGCGTGGGCCTCCCGGTAGGAGTCCCGAAAAAGGAAGAACTCCAGCTCGCTGGCCGCCTTGGCCACCAACCCGGCCTCCTGCGCCTTGGACAGCTGCTCCTGCAGAATGGACCGGGGGGCGATGGAAACCTTGGCCTCTGCTTTGTCATCCACCACGTCGCAGAGCACGATTGCGGTCGCCGGAGCCCAACCGCAGCGTCGCAACGTGGTGAGATCGGGAACGAGGTGAAAGTCGCCGTAACCACGCTCCCAGTTGGCGAAGGCGTAGCCCTCCACGGGTTCCATGTCCATGTCGACCGTCAGCAGGTAGTCACATCCATGGCTGCCGGCATCGAGGCTGTCGAGGAAGTACAGGACGTCGTAGCGTTTGCCCATCATGCGACCGTAATGATCGGTGAACGCCACGATCACCGTGTCGATCGCACCGGCAGCCGCCGCCTCTCGCAGTTCTTCTGGTGTCATCGGGATCCTTCGACTCGGCCATGGCCGGCAACCCGGGCGTACCGGAGCTGTGCCGATCCTAGCCTCAAGCGACGACGGCAATCCCCTCGACCCGGCAGAGGCCGGCGTGCGGGAACGGATCGCCTCGCCTCACTGCCCGGAGTCACGAGCGCGAGCCCGGAGTGTGTCAGGCGTCGACGAGCGTCAGCCGGTTGCGACCGGCTTTCTTGGCGCTGTACATCGCGGCGTCCGCCTTGCGGATCAGGTCGTCGAGGTCGTCGACGCCGGCGTTGGGAAATGACACGCCGCCGATGCTGATGGTGACCCGCACCTCGGTTCCCGATTCGAAAATGACGCTGGATTCGACGATTCGCCGCATCCGTTCGCCGACGGCCCGCAGGTCGGCTTCACCGGCGGCCGGCAGCACGGCGAGGAACTCCTCGCCGCCGTACCGCATCAGCGTGTCGCCTTCGCGGAGTACGGTCTTCACGTTCTCGGCGATCAACTTCAGCACACTGTCGCCGACCTGATGGCCGTAGGTGTCATTGACGGACTTGAAGTGGTCGATGTCGAACAGCGCGATGCTGAGCGGCTCGTTCGATCGGACCGATCGGCTGAACTCCTGGCTCAGCCGTTCAAGCCCGAATCGCCGGTTGTACAACCCGGTGAGCGGGTCGATCGCCGCGACCCGTTGCAGCCTTTCGTGGCTGAGCGCGTTGTTCAACGCAACGGCGAAGTTGGGGAGGAGCTGGTGGATGGACAGGTCCTGCCCATCGCGGATCGGCGCCGTCGAGGCGAGCACGACCACACCGATCGGCACGAGTTGTACGTGCAGAGGAAGGGCCACAACCGTGCGGGGGCGGAACCGGACGATCCCGCCATCGAGCTGGATGTCGCTGGGCAAGTCCACGGTGACCGTGTCGAGTGTTCGACATGCCCGCTGTACCAGCTCGCTTTCTGCCAGTGTTCCCGCCTCGGCAATTCCGGAGGATCGAACGGTGACGAGCTCGCCGTCGCGCAGGATACAGAGTGCGGATGCCGAGTAGTCGCCGGCACTGCACAGCACCTCGAGCGCCGCGTCGACGAGCGGCAACAGCTCGATGTGCGACCCCAGGATGGTGGCGAAGTTGCCGGCCAATCGCGACGCCCGCTGCGATTCGGCCAGGGCCTCCACGAGTCGGTTGAACGACGTCGCCGCATCCCCGAGTTCGTCGTCCGAGTCGACGGTGATCATACAGTTCTCCGGCGTGCAGACCGCCTCGTCCTGGGCCATCGTTGCGTCACGCAGAATGGCCTCCACCTTGGACATCTTCAGGCCCATGAACCGCAGACGGGAGCCGACCACCGCTCGGGACAGGAACTGGTTGGTCGCCCCGACGACGAGACCGGCACCGATCGTGGCGAAGAAGAACTTCGCCGACAGCACGTAGTTGGACGGCACACCGAGCGCCATCACGAACAACGGGAACACGATGCCCATGAGAAGGCCGAGGCCCGTCATCCAAATGGCGAGATCGGTGAAGACCTTCTTCGTCAAACGAGGAAGGGGCTCGTGGAAGTCGGGGTTGTCGGCCGGCACAGCGTCCGTCGGGGCAGCCGTCGACGCCCATGTGGAGTGATTCGACATCACCCCTCCATCGGTCTCAAGCCACCAAACATGAACCGCCACCACCGGAAACGGCAGGCAACAGGAACGACGGCTCAGTCCCCGTCGGTGACCTGCACGTCACGACCGACGGCCACGACCGACGGCCACGCCCGGTCGGGTGTTTCACAGTCGTCAGCCCGGAAGCGGCACCCATGGTTCGTGGTCGTGCGGTACCGTCGGGAACCGTTGCGCCTGCCAGTCGTGTTTTGCCTGTTCGATCCGATCCGGATCGCTGCTGACGAAATTCCACCAGATGTGCCGCTTCCCAACGGGGTCGCCGCCGAGAACGATCGCCGTGCCCGCGCCGGAGAGCGTCGCGGCCACATCGGTGCGGAGCACGGCGAGCTGCCCGGCCGGGACGGCTTCGTCGTTGATCTTGACGTCGCCGCTCAATGCGACCACTGCGAGCTCACGCTGATCGGTGGCGACGGGCAACGGCGACGTCGGATGAAGGCTGATCTCCGCAAGCACGAGAGGCGACGATCCGCTGACGGGCGACTGCATGTCCCACCCTGATCCAACGGCGACCCTCACCCGTGATTCACCGAGCCCGTCCACCGGGATGTCGGAGGCGGGGACATGCTGGAACGAGGCATCGACCTCTTCAACGTCGCCCGGTAGCGCAACCCAGATCTGCACCCCGTGCAAGGTGTGTGACCTGCCGACGTCGTCGGGATGGGATCGCTCGGTGTGTGTCACACCGGAACCGGCCGTCATCCAGTTGACCGCTCCCGGCTCGATGGTCTGCACCGAACCGGTCGAGTCTCGGTGCACCATACGCCCGGCGAACAGGTAGGTGACGGTCGAGAGACCGATATGGGGATGGGCGTTGATCTCAACGCCCGTTCCGGGCGCAAGGGTGTCCGGCCCGATGACATCGGCGAAGATGAACGGTCCGACCATCCGCCGGGTCCGGTACGGCAGCAGGCGCCGGACCCGTCCGGACCCAACCGGGCGGCTCCGGGGGTCGACTCGGAGTTCGATAGCTGAGTCCATGGCCACCAGTGTGGCGGGTTTCGCCACCAGTCCGAGCCCTCAGGGCGGCCAGGATCGCCCAATCCGCGTCAGCCGGCATGGCTTCGGCCGGATCGCGGGCGTGGCCACACCGAAGTCGTCACCCAAGCCTCACCGATTCCCGCGTGGAAATCGAGGGCCGCTACAACTCGACCGTGACTCCCCCTTCGTCGACGATGAAGCGCACGTGTGCCAAATCGGCAACACGTGCGACCGGGGAGCTATCCCACGGCGCGCTGCCCACGGCGACGACCTGGGCGCCCGCGGCACGGGCCGACCGTCCACCGGACGGGGAGTCCTCGAAGACCAGACAGTCCGCCGGGTCCATCCCGAGCTGTCGCGCCGCGAGTTGGAACGGTTCAGGGTGGGGTTTGCCCTCCTGGACGTCGTCGGCGGTCACCGTTCGCTCCGGTATGGGCAGGCCGGCGCCCACCCATCGGGCCTCGGCCAGGCGCCGGGACGCCGATGTGACGATCGTCCAGCGGTCGTCGGGCAGACAGGTCGTTGCCTCGAGCGCACCGGGGAGCGCCGAAACATCGGGGGCGGCTTCCACTTCGAGCTGTTCAAGGCGTGCGACGGCATCGCCGACACGGTCGGACGGAAGACATCGTCGCAGGGTGTCGATGGCTCGAAGACCGGCAAGTTCGCTGAGGAGTTGGTTGATGTCGAGTTCGTACTCGGCGGCCAGCCGTGTCCACGCTCGTTCGACGTGTCGGTGGGAGTCGACGAGCACACCATCGCTGTCGAACAACACCGCCATTGCATTGATACGCACAGGAGACCACCTCGACGAGTTCGCGGGGGCCTAAGGCCGCCCATCTTCGAGATCGAGTGAGATGCCATCGCCGCGAAACCCACGGTAGAGCACCTGGATGCCTCGGGCAATCGCGCAAGTTTGGCCGCACTCTGGCCGATGGTTGAACATGGACATCTCCACCATCTCGGCGGCAGTCCCCCAGGCCCAGGTGAGGGCCGATGTGTCGATGGCGATCCTCGACAAGACGCTGGAGACCGCTCGATCGAATGCCGTCAGCCTCCTCGAGGTGCTGCCCGACGCCAACCCCGCCGAGGGCAACAGCTTCGACGGCTACGCCTGACACGACTCGGGCCCCGGCTTCCCGACCCTGCCTCCCACCGAGCGGGAATGTCAGCCGCCGACCCGAGGTTCCGGACTCATGTCGTCGACTGGAGCGGCCAACAGGTTCGATCGGATCGGATCGCGTCTGACCCACTACGGGGCTTGGATCGCGTGCTGCCTGGGTCGGGGACGGAGGGCGCCCTTGCGCGGGGGCGATGTCGAGCTACTGGTTGCCGAATTCGGTGAATCGCATCACGCCGGCGGGACGTTTCTCTTTCGCCAGGGGGACGACGCAGCCCGCGTGCACGTGGTGCGAAGCGGCAGCGTCGAACTCTCACGGATCATCAACGGCCGGCGGGTGGCGTTGCAGATCCTGCGGCCCGGTGACGTTTTCGGAGACGTCCCTGCGTTCCTGGGCGAGGCGGAGCCCTTCGACGCTCGGGCTCTCGAGGATTGCGCCATCCTGTCTCTCGATGTGGGCACGCTGTTCGCGATACTCGAGCGCCGCCCCCAGGTGGCCCGCCGCTGGATCGTGTCGATGGCCGGGCGCATGAGCGGCCTCCAACATCGCCTCGGTGACCTGCTGGCCGGCGGTCTCGATGCGCAGCTGGCGTCGGTACTGCTGCGCGAGAGCGCCGGCGACGGCAGCGCCCCGTTGACCCAGGACCAGCTCGCCGAGATGTTGGGATCGGCCCGCACCAGCGTGCAGCGCGTCCTCAAGCAACTCGAACAGCAGGGGTTGATCGAGCTGGGCTACCGCCGGATCACCGTGGTCGACCACGACAGGCTCGCCAACCTCATCGAGGGCCGTGAGGCCTGACTCATGACGACGGCGTTCGTACTCTCCGGCGGCGCCAGCCTCGGCTCGATCCAGGTGGGCATGGCCATGGCGCTGGCCGAAACCGGCGTCGAACCGGACCTGATCGTGGGCAGCTCGGTGGGCGCGATCAACGGCGCCTGGCTGGCATCGGGCAAACCGGCCGGGGAGCTGGCCGACATCTGGCGAGGTCTGCGGCGCCGGGATCTGTTTCCGCTGTCGCCATTCGTCGGTCTGCACGGCTTCCTGGGCCGCCGCAGCCACTTCGTGCCCAACAGCGGCCTGCGCCGTCTCCTGGAGCGTCACATCGGATTCGGGCTCCTCGAAGAGGCGATGGTACCGCTCATCGTGATCGCCACCGAAGCCCGTTCCGGCGAGGAGGTGGCGCTTGCCGCCGGTCCGGCGGTGCCGGCCATCGTGGCCAGCGCCGCACTGCCCGGGGTGTTCGCTCCGGTGGAGATCGGCGGACGGATGCTCATCGACGGCGGGGTCGTGAACAACACGCCCATCGCCCACGCCGTGGAGGCCGGTGCCACCGAGGTGTGGGTGCTGTCCACGGGTTACTCGTGCGGGCTCGCCGAGCCACCACAGAGCGCGATCGCCATGGCGATGCATTCGATAGCCCTGCTCGTCCAGCAGCGGCTCGTGCTCGAGACCACGACGAGGGACTATGCGGTGCCGGTGCATCTGATCCCGCCGCCGTGCCCGATCAGCGTCACCCCCATCGATTTCTCGCAGACCCGTGAACTCATCGACCGCGCTCATCGCGGCACCCGGCAATGGCTGGGCAACGGCTGCCCCCAGGCGATGCCGCTCGGGGTTCCCCACCCGCACGACGGGCGCTGACCGGGATTCCCACATCTGCGACATTGTCGAACTGCGGCCGAGCGACCACCGGTTTCACGTCTCGAAGCTCCCCGACCAGGGGGACTCGAAACGAAAGGGAAACACGCATGGCTGCAATCACTCAGCTCGCAGCTCGACCGGCATCCGGCGCCGATCCGACGGCGCGGTCGCGGTATCGCACCGTCGGCCTGGCACTGGCGCTGGTGGGAATGATGGGTGCCGTTGTGTCGGTGATCGGCAACTTCGTCGCCGCCGCCAACATCGACGCCACCAACACCTACCAAGAAACCCTGGCCTGGACCTTCGGGCTGTCCATCTTCTCCTTCGGGGTGGTCAAGATCGCCATCGCGGTGATCTTGATGGGCATCATCGTCCGGCTCTGGTTTCGCGTCGACGCCATCAGAGCATCGCTGGCCGCCCTGCACGGCCACGGCGGGAACCCACCGGCCACCGGCACCCTGAAGACCAGCTGGGGCATCGCCACGGTCAGCGACACCCCACCCAAGCTGCTGCCCATTCACCGCATGGCCCGACTCATGTGGCCTCCCATGCTCGCCATGGGAGCCATGGCCCTCACCGCCGGCCTCATCAGCTCCTGGGTATGGGCCGGCGCAACCCCGGGCACCGAGGAATTCCGCCAGGCCGCCGCGTTCACCCAGGGCGTCGAGTTCCTGGGCGAAACCCTGCTGCTGTCGGGTATCGCGTTCCTGTTGGGCACCGTCCTCGCCGGCCTGCGCGAAGGCGGCGGCGAGGTTCAAGCCGGTCTGGGGCTACCAGTCACGACCTTGAGGATGCCCGCCACGGCCAAAGCCTTCGTGGGTCTGATGATGCTGGGGATGATGGCCGGCATCGCCCAGTTCGTGCTCTACCTCGTGCAGATCGGCAACGCCGGTGATCCCGCCTCGTTCGCCGCCTGGGGCAACTGGCTGGCTCCGTTCCGTGAACTCGCCCTCGGGCTCATCCTGGCCGGCATCGTCCTGGCCCTCGTCACCATCGGCAACGTTCTGGCCTTCCAGTTCGACCGCGTCACATCCATCATCCGCACCGGCGCATGAGCCGCCACACCTCACACGAAAGAAGCACTCCCATGGCAACCATTTCACTCCCTCACCCCCGAAACACCGTTCCGGTCACACCGGTGAAACGAACCGACGGGTTCAAGGTCGTCGGCTCCGACCGCAGCCTCGGCTACAACCTTCCTCAACGCATGGGTCGCCGGCTCTGGCTCCCGATGTTCGCCATGGCCCTCATGGGCTGGGCCGTCGGGTTCATCCTGGCCATCGTCGAAGCCGGCACCGATCGCGGCAACGGCGACGACCTCCAGACCCTCGGCCACCTGGTCCCCGGGTTCATGTTCATCGGCTTCCTCGGCGTCTTCGCCGCGATCACCTTCGCCATCGCCCGCATTCTCAGCGAGTTCCGCACCGGCGGCGGCAAGGTCCAGGAAGCCGCCGGCGCCCAGATTCAGACTCTCAGGATGCCGGCCACCGCCAAGGCCATGCTCGGATTCATGATGATGGGTATGATGGTCATGGCCGCCGGCATCATCACCAACTTCGTCGCCGCCGGCGCCTTCGACGGTACCAACCCCGCCGACATCATCGACAGCGCCAGAGCGGGCGCGGCAGCCTCCGGACTTCGTCGACTCGGCGTGGTCAGCTACCTCACCGGCATCGCTTTCGGGCTCGCCACCATCATCGAGGTCCTCCGCTTCCAGGCAATCCGCATCCGCGAGATCGCCGCCGGCCGCGGTCAGACCGACTGACCCGACCCCGGGCACCGGGAGATGCCCGACGCTGGACAAGGGCAGACCACGTTGACGGTATGCCGCCGGTGAGCAGCACTGATCGGCTCTCCACCTGTCCGTTGTGCGAGGCGACCTGCGGGCTCCGCCTCCGCACCCGGGCCGGTCGGGTCGAGTCGATCGACGCGACGGTGGTCGACGCCAACGGCGGCGCGGCCGTTCGGGACGCTTCCAGGTCGACTACGACGGCACGGTCCGCCAACGTCGACCGCCGCCGACTACGCTTCGCCGGTGACTGATCAATGGGGCGCCGGCGACATCTACGACCGGTACATGGGGCGGTGGAGCCGGCCGATCGCAGCGGCGTTCATCGACTGGCTCGACGTGGCCACCGGCGCCTCCTGGCTCGATGTCGGCTGCGGCACCGGTGCACTGACGGCCACGATCCGGGACCTCGCGACACCATCGGGGCTCGCCGGGATCGACCCCGCCGCCGGGTTCATCCGGCACGCCGCCAACGCCCTCGGCGACACCGCCGTGCTGCAGGTCGGCGACGCCCAGGCCATCCCCTTCGAACCTGCGAGCTTCGACGCCACGGTCAGCGGGCTCGCACTCAACTTCTTCCCTGACCCGCACCTCGGCGTGTCCGAGATGGCCCGAGTGACAGCACAAGGCGGCATCGTGGGTGCCTACGTCTGGGACTACGCCGAGGGCATGGAGATGATCCGGCTCTTCTGGGACAGCGCCACCGCCCTCGACCCGAACGCCAAGCGATTGGACGAGGCCCTACGCTTCCCGCTCTGCAACCCCAAGGCGCTG
>JBFHME010000062.1:0-18741 GCA_041594435.1 Acidimicrobiales bacterium | reverse complement strand
GTCGGCCTGTGCGGTCATGGCGGGATTGTCGCAGGGAGGTGGTGTCGGTCTCGCCCTGGCCAACTGGATGACCGAAGGCGATCCCGGGTTCGACGTGTGGGGAATGGACATCTCCCGCTTCGGCGACTTCGCCACCAGGGCCTATACCAACACCAAGGTCCGGGAGAACTACTCCCGACGGTTCCGGATCCAGTTTCCCAACGAGATCCTGCCCGAAGGTCGGCCGTTGCAGACCTCGCCGATCCACGACAAGCTGTCGGCCGCCAACGCCGTGTGGGGCAACGCCTTCGGTCTCGAATCGGCACTGTGGTTCCAGGCGGAGGGCGCGGAACCGGTCGAGGACGTCACCTTCGGCCGGTCGAACGCCTGGGATCGGGTCCGGGCCGAAACGCTGGCCGTGCGCAACGGCGTCGGCCTGATGGAAACCACCGGTTTCTCCAAGTTCGAATTCGCCGGACCAGGTGCCCGGGCCTTCCTCGATCATCTGAGCACCAACACCGTGCCTCGCGCCGGACGGATGGCGCTGGCGCCCATGGTCAATCACCACGGCAAGTTGGTCGGCGACCTCACCATCGCCTGCCTGCCCGGCGCCCCCGGGGAGCCCCTCGGACCGTCGTCGGCGATCACCGCCGGGGCTACCGCCAACACCGTTCAGGGCGAACGATTCGTGGTGTTCGGATCGGGGGTCGCCGAACGCTACTACGAGCGATGGTTCGATCAGGCGCTGAGCCTGTGGGCTCCTGCCAACGACCCGGTCGCCTACCGAACGCTCGGCTACGAACTGTGCGGGTTGTCGATCGCCGGCCCGAAGGCTCGTGAGGTGCTGGCCTCGGTCACCGATGACGACGTGTCCGGCGACGCCTTCCGATTCATGGCGTTCCGGTCGATGAACGTCGGTTGGGCCCCGGTGTGGTGCGGGCGCGTCAGCTTCACCGGCGATCTCGGCTTCGAGCTGTGGATGCCATCGTCCTACCAGCGGTACGTGTTTGACCTGCTGACCGCCGCCGGTGCCGATCATGGATTGCGCTTGTTCGGGTTGCACGCCCTCAACTCGCTCCGGCTCGACAAGAGTTTCGGCGGGTGGGCCCGGGAGTACCGCCCGATCTATGACCCCTACGAGGCGGGTCTCGGCCGTTTCGTCAAGCCGGACACCTCGTTCATCGGGCGGGATGCGCTGCTGGCGGCCGCCGAGGCGGGTCCGGTCCGGCGGCTGCTGACCTGGACCGTCGACACCGAACCGGGCCGGGCGGGCGCCGACGTCATCGGCGACGAGCCGGTTTGGTACGACGACGAGGTGGTCGGCTGGGTCACCTCGGGCGGCTACTCCCACTTCTGCGACACCTCCGTCGCCCTCGGGTACGTCCCGGCCGAGTTGGAGGGGGCGTCGGGTCGGTTCGAGATCGAGGTGGTCGGTGACCGCCGGCCGGCACAACTCGTCGGCGGCTGTCTCTGGGATCCCGGGGCAACACGAATGCGGGCATGAAGGCCCGGCAGGTCGTTGCTCTGGGCCTCACCGTTCCCTTGAGCGGGTGCACCTGGCAACTCTCGGGATCCCGAGACCGGACCGACGTCACCGGTGGCGAGCATTCGGCCGTGGACGCGACCGCCGAGACCCTGGACGTTGTCGTCGACCGGATCGTCGACGGTGACTCGATCGAGGTGATCGTCGACGGCGCCGAGATCGAGCTCCGACTCGAGGGATACAACGCACCGGAGCTTTACGCGGTGAATGCCGATGGCGACGACGCCCAGACCTGCAACGGGCTGGCGGCACGGGGTGCCGTCGGCGAGGCGATCGGCGAGGCGGAGTCGGTCGAACTGATCGCAGGCGGGACCGACCGGTTCGGGCGAACGCTCGGCGACCTGATCGTCGACGGTGAATCGCTCGTCGACCGGCTCATCGGCGACGGGCATGGACTCGCAACCGGGGACGATGAGGCCCGTCGAGCGCTCATGGTCGAGGCGGCCTCGTCGGGTGTCGGCGTGTGGGGCGACGGGTGCGGCGAACCGGTGCACCGCCGGCTCGGCCTCGGGGAGATCCGTGTGGACGCTCCCGGCGATGACCGCGACAATCTGGGCGGGGAGTACGTGCAGGTCGTCAACGTGAGTTCCGACGTGGTCGAACTGGACGGCTGGGTGCTGCGGGACGACACCGCCGGCCATCGGTTCCCGCTTGCCGGTCTCCTGCCCGCGGGGGAGCGGTTGTCCGTGTTCACGGGAGGTGACCGGTTCGACTCCGACGTACCCGGGTCGCGAACCTATTCGTTGGGGGAGTCGTTTCCGGTCTGGTCGAACGACTGGGAGACCGTGATCCTCGTCGACCCGAACGGCGTGTTCACCGATTGGCGGTTCGTCGCGAAGGGCGAGATCCTGCTGCCGGAGGGCGCCCATGGCCCCATCTGACCCAAAGCCGTCATCCGCCGCTTCGACCGGTTCGTCGGTCGACACCTATACCCACGGCCATCACGCCAGCGTGTTGCGCTCCCACACGTGGCGCACGGTCGAGAACTCGGCGGCCTACCTGATCCCGTATCTCGAGCAAGGATCGTCGCTGCTCGACGTCGGCTGCGGACCGGGCACGATCACCACCGGTCTGGCCGAGCGTGTCGCTCCCGGACCGGTCACCGGTCTCGATGCGGAACCCGGGATCATCGCCCGGGCTCGGGCCACCGCCGAGCTCGACAACCTCACGTTCGCGGTCGGCGACTGTTACCGGCTGTCATTCCCCGACGACTCGTTCGACATCGTGCACGCCCACCAGGTGCTGCAACACCTGAGCGATCCGGTGGCCGCGCTCGAGGAGATGAGGCGGGTGGTCAAAACCGATGGCGTCGTCGCCGTGCGTGACGCCGACTATGGCGGCATGTTCTGGTATCCCCGCCTGGATGGTCTCGATCGTTGGATGACGCTCTACCAGGCCGTGGCTCGACACAACCGAGCCGAACCCGATGCCGGTCGTCGACTGACCGCCTGGGCCCGAGCCGCCGGATTCTGCACGATCACTCCCTCGGCATCCACCTGGTGTTTCGCCACCCTCGAAGCTCGTCGGTGGTGGGGTGGGCTGTGGAGCCGGCGGGTGCAGGAGTCGGCGCTGGCCGCGCAGGCCGTCGAGTACGAACTGGCCGAGCCGGCCGAGCTTGCGGCTCTCGGTCAGGCGTGGACCGACTGGACCGAACATCCCGATGCCTGGTTTGCCGTCGTCAACGGCGAGGTGATTCTACGGCCGTGAGCCGCTGAAATTCGCTGTTTCAACGGGCGTCGAACCGGCGGCACTGTTAGGTTGGTTGACCGATGAGGATCTGCGTATTCGGTCTTGGCGAAGCCGGCTCTCTTTTCGCCGCCGATCTGGCCGCCGCCGGAGCCGAGGTGATCGGTTTCGATCCTGCCGATGTCGCAACGCCACCGGGCGTCAAACGAGCGTTGCACCCGGCGCTCGCCGTACGCAATGTCGAGCTGATCCTCAGTATCACGAGCGAGGCCGATTCCAGGTTGGCGATGCTGCAGGCCATCGAGGCCATCGCGACCGATGCCCTCTACGCCGATCTGGCCACCAGCTCCCCGACCGTCAAGCTCGATCTCGAGGCGATGGCCGAGCGAAAGGGTTTCGAGTTTGCGGACGTGGCCCTCTTGGCCATGGTGCCGGGCCTTGGACTGGCGACGCCGAGCCTGGCCTCGGGCCCGGGAGCCCACCGATACGCGGAGCTCATCAATCAACGGGGTGGCTACGTCGAACCGCTGGCGGCCGCAGCCGGTGTTGCCGCCGGCCGCAAACTCCTGCGCAGCGTCATGATGAAAGGGTTCGCCGCCGTCATCCTGGAGGCGGTCGAGGCCGGATCGGCGGCCGATGACCTGAACTGGCTCTGGCGGAACCTGAGCACCGAGATCGAGCGGGCCGACGAGGACTGGCTGCGGCGGATGGTTCTGGGATCGAAACTGCATGCTCGCCGCCGACACGAAGAGATGACGAGTGCCACGTCGATGCTGCACGCTCTCGGCGTCGACCCGATCATGACCGCGGCCACCGCGGCCAGCCTCGCCGTTCTCCTCGAACACAACACGGAGCTGCCCGAGCTTCCCGATACCCAACCGGCCTGAGCCCACACGTCCATCCGACCGAGATCTCGCGCCGGTCGAAAACGGGCGAACCGGTCCGGGAGGCGATTCCGCCCGCGCGCATTGCGCCGATCGAGCCGCTCGACCCGGCGCGGCGAGATCGAGGTTCGGAACCCGCGACCGGATCGGATCGCTGATCGTCGATAGCCTGGAGCGGTGTCGTCACCCACCGCCCGCATCCTGGTGTTCGTGTCGTCGGCTTCGGTGCTGATGCTCGAGATTCTGGCCGGGCGTTTGTTGGCGCCCTACGTCGGGGTCAGTCTCGAAACCTTCACCGGTGTGATCGGCACGATCCTGGCCGCGATCGCTCTGGGCTCCTGGGTCGGCGGTCTTCTGGCCGATCGCCGCGACCCGTCGCTCCTCCTGGGGCCGACGTTCATGCTCGGTGGCGTGCTCGCGCTACTGGCTCCCACGTTGACCGCCGGGTTCGGCTCGGCGCTGCAGGGCCAGGGCGCCGTGGCCGTGGTGATCTTGACCCTCTTCGGATTCTTCGCTCCGGCCGCCGTCCTCTCCGCGGTGGGCCCGCTGGTGGTCAAGCTGCGATTGGGGTCCCTCTCCCGGACGGGGGAGGTTGTGGGTTCCTTCTCCGCGGTGGGCACCGCCGGGGCGCTCTTCGGCACCTTCGTCACCGGGTTCGTGCTGCTGGCCACCCTGCCGACCCGGCCGATCGTGCTGGCCGTCGGTCTGCTCCTGGTCGCCCTGGGTGTGGGGCTGACCCTGCGGTACCGGCGCTTCGACCGCGACGATGGCAGCGACGGCACCGAGGCCGAGAGGGACATCGGACCGGCGGCCGCCGGCGCCGGTCTCGCGGCCCTCCTCCTGGTCGTCGCCAACGGTCCGTGTGAGTTCGAGACAACCTACTCGTGCGTCACCGTCGTCGTCGACGACGAGGATCCGTCAGGCCGTACCTTGCGCCTGGATCTGCTGGCGCACAGCTACGTCGATCTCGACGATCCCCTCAACCTGCGGTTCCGCTACATCCGCGACTTCGTGTCGGCGATCGATGCCACCGTTCCGGAGGGCCCCCTGCACACCCTGGGCCTCGGCGGCGGCGGTTTCACGATGCCCCGCTACTTCGCCGCCGCCCGTCCGGAGTCGACCAACGTGGTGTTCGAGATCGACGACGCCCTGCTCGACATCGGAATCGACGAGCTGGGTCTCGAACCGGCCGAAATCAACCTCACCGTCGAGACCGACGACGCCCGTATCGCGCTGCCCCGTCATCTCGATGGCGACCCCCGGCCTTTCGATGTCGTCGTCGGTGACGCCTTCGGCGGCATGTCGGTGCCGTGGCACCTGACCACCGTCGAGTTTCTGACCCTACTCAAGTCGTCGATGGCGCCGGACGGCGTGTACGTCATGAACGTCATCGACCACGGTGAGCGACGCTTCGCCCGAGCCGAGATGGCGACACTGCGGCAGCTGTTCGCCAACGTCGTGGTCGTGGCTCCGGAACACTACGTCACCGGTGACGGCGGGGGCAACTACGTGATCGTCGCCACCGATTCGGACATCGACCCGGACGCCATCGGAGCCAATCTGGACGAGCGTGGCTCCGAGTCGGCGGTGCACGACGGCCTTGATCTGGAGCGCTTCATCGGCGATGCTCCTGTTCTCACCGACGACTTCGCCCCGGTCGACACACTGATGACCCAGGCCCGCTGACGACTATGGTGGGGGTCGATGGGACGTCACGCGATCAAAACCCCTCCGCACCACGCCACCTGGCCACAGTTTCTCGATCTCTGGCGGGCGGCCGACGACATCGAGGTCTACGAGTCGGCCTGGAACTGGGATCATTTCTATCCCCTCGCTCCGCCCTATGAGGGGCCGAACCTCGAGGGCTGGACGATGCTGGCCGCCCTGGCCCAGGCCACGAGCCGCATCCGGATCGGCTGCATGGTCAACGGGATGCACCATCGCCACCCGGCCGTGACCGCCAACATGATCGCCACGCTCGACCACATCTCCGGCGGTCGGTTCGAGTTCGGCATCGGCGCCGGCTGGAACGACATGGAATCCGACGCCTACGGTCTCGAGCTGGGTTCACCGGCCGAGCGGTCCGACCGCCTGGAGGAGGGTCTCGAAGTCATCATCTCGCTTCTGGCCAACGAGCTCACCAACCACTCCGGAACCCACTTCCAGCTGACCGACGCCCGCTGCGAGCCCAAATGCCTGCAGCAGCCCTACGCCCCGATCGTTGTCGGCGGCAAGGGAAAGAAGCGTACGTTGCGGACCGCCGCCCGGTTTGCCGACCAGTGGGACATGACCTTCCCCGAAACCACGGCGGCCTGGTCGGAGCTCAACGATGTGCTGCTCGGACACTGCGCAGACGTCGGCCGCGACCCCGCCGAGATCACGCGAAGCATCCACCTCGGATTCGATCCCGACAGCGACCCGGCCGAATTGGCCGATCAGGCCACGGCGTTCTTTGCCGCCGGTGTCGATCTCGTCGTCTGGTCGATGAGAGGGCCGATCGAGGCCGGCCGAATCGAACCCCTGGCCAAGGCGCTCACCGGAAGCTGACGCCGATCCGATCGAACCGACGGCGTGGAGTCGACCGGCGACCGCCGCGTCTCAGCCGGCAGGGGTCGGCTTGACGAAGAACCGCACCCGCCAGTCGGGCCGCTTCTCGTCGTCGATGGTGAGAGCGAACGCGTAGCTCCGGCCGCCGGCAAGTCGAAACGGTGAGAGGTTGATGGCCAGGGAGACGCCGAGCGGGGAGCCCGGTTGCAGACCGGCCGGCCGTCCCGCTTCGAACCGGCCCCGCATCAGCACCGGCTTGCCGTTGACGACGACGGCCTGGCCGTCCTCGTCGATGAGCTCGACCTGCCACTCGTGCCTGATGTTGGCCCGATCCCAGGGCACGGTGATCTGGAGGGCGATGGCCAGCGGCTGCGGTTTGGGGCCGATCGAGGCCAAACCGCCACCCAGAACGAAGAGCTTGCCGCCTGCCACCTGTGCGGCGTCGCACAGCAACATGTCGACCGTCAACCCGCTCCTTGAGAGGAATTCGTTGTCCATGGATCTCCGTTGTCCTGCGGTCGTTCGACTGCCAACGTAGCGCCAAGTTCCGGGTGGCTCAGGCACTGTTGCGAAACTTGGGACAATCCTGAACCCCTCCGTTGCCGCCACATCGAACGTGTTCCGGCACGCTAGTGTCCCAGCAGCATGCTTCGTCGAATCGTTGCCTTCTTCGCTGCCGCCACCCCGCTGACCGGAGCCCTGTGGATCGCCTTCGTCGGCTTCGGAGCGCTGGCGTTCACGACCCTCCTGCCCCGGGAGGGCTTTCCGTCGATCGCCGTGCCGATCACCGTGGCACGGGGCACCTACTTCGTCGACGACCCCGAGATCGTCGACGCCGAACTGGCCCAGCCCATCGTGGCCGCGCTGATCGAGCGGCCGGAGATCGAGAGCGTCGACAGCACCGCGGGCGCGAACTTCGTGACGGTGGTGGCTTCGCTGGCCGACGATCAGACGTCCGAGCGCGGTGCCGAGATCATCGACGCCGGGATCGCCGCGCTCGATCTTCCGCCCGAGGCCGACGTGACCGCCCAGGCGCTCGACGTGGCCAAGTTCTTCGACCGGTTCGACCTGCTGGTCGGCGTGTACGGCCCGGTCGATGCCGACGCGACCGCGTTGGAGGCGGCGGCCGGTTCGTTGCTCGAACTCCTCGAGTCCCGGCCGGAGGTGGCCGAGGCCGAGGTCCTCGACCTCCTGCAGTCGGGGATCAACCCGGCGACCGGCGAGGACGTCGTCAACCAGGCCCGCTTCAATCAGATCACGACCCGGTCGGTCGACGGCGGTGGCCCGCCCGACGAGTTCCGTTCCTCGATCGCCGTCGGCGTTGTCGCCGCCGACGGGACCGATGCCCTCGCCATACGCGACGGCGTCGACACGGCCCTTGCCTCGCCGGAGCTGGACCGCCTCCTCCCGACCGGCTACGAAGCCGTCGTGGCCATCGATTTCGCCACCGCCATCCGACAGCAGATCCGCTCGCTGCAGGGCAACGTGCTCACCGGGCTGATTGCCGTGACGATCATCGCTCTGTTGCTGATCTCGTGGCGTTCGTCGATCATCACCGCCCTGTTCATCGGCACGGTCCTGGCCACCGCATTCGGCGTGCTGTACCTGTTCGGTATCTCCCTCAACACCATCTCGCTGTTCGGCATGATCCTGGCGCTCGGCCTGTTCGTCGACGATGCCATCGTCATCACGGAGGCCATCGAGACGTTTCGGGAAGGCTGGAGTGACCCGATCGACGTCATCCGCCACGCCATTCGACGGGTCGGTGCGGCGAGTATCTCCGGCACCATCACCACGGTTCTGGTGTTCGCCCCGATGCTGGCCATTTCCGGGATTCTCGGCGACTTCATACGGATCCTGCCGATCTCGGTCATCATCGCCCTCGTCACCTCGCTGACGCTGTCGTTGCTGTTCATCCCGATCGCCTCCCGATTCCTGGTGCTGTCCGCCCCACGGTCGCGGGCGGTTTTCGGCCGGGCCGAGGAGTGGCTGGCCGACGAGATCGGTTCGGCGGCCGACGTCCGGGGTCGGCGGGGTCTGGCGATCGCCGCGGCCGCCGTCGGTCTGAGCGTCGCCGCGGTGGCGATCGCCGTGTTCGGCTTCCTGCCCCGCGTCGGGTTCGACATCTTCCCCGTTGCCGATGATTCGATCGAGATTGCCGGTGAGTACACGTTCGCCCCGGGCACCACCATCGAGGAGGCCGAGGCGATGACCTCGGCGATCAACGCCGATGTGCTGGCCGCCCTCGGCGACACGATGATCTCGGGCAACACCTACATCGGCAACGCCGGTCGGGCCCGATCACAGTTCAACCTCACCGAGATCGGCTCGCGTCCGCCTGCCCCCGACCTGATCGCCGAGCGGCTCGATCGCCTGGCCGCCGACTACGACTCGGTCCAGCTCGTCTTCAACCAGGTCTCGGCCGGGCCGCCCGAGGCGCTGTTCCCGTTCCGGGTTCAGGTCAACGGCGAGGACGCGGAGACGCTGGCGGCCGCCGCCCAACGCATCGCGGAGGACCTCGACGGCTCGGTGATCGAGCGGGACAACGGCACCACCTTCACCGTGCTCGAAACCAAGGTCGTGTCGACCGATGTCGTGGCCCGACGTGACGGTCGTCGCTACGTGGAGGTCCAGGCTCGGTTCGACGGCGACGACATCACCACGACCACCGGCGCAACCCGCCGTTTGCTGGAGGATCGTTACGGCCCCGATGAGTTGGCGGTCCTCGGCCTGGCCGACGACGCGCTCCAGTTCGACTTCGGCATCGAGAGCGACAACCAGGAGTCGTTCGCCTCGATGGGCCCGGCGTTCGTGGTCGCCCTCCTGGCCATGATGGTGCTCCTCATCATCCAGTTCCGTTCGGCTGTGCAGTGGCTGCTGGTCTTCCTGGCCATCCCGTTCAGCCTGTTCGGCGTGTTCGGCGGGCTGCTGTTGACCGACAACGAGCTCAGTTTTTTCGTGATGCTCGGTCTGCTCGGACTCATCGGTATCGCTGTCAACAACACGATCCTGCTGACCGATTTCGCCAACCAGGAACGGCGGGCCGGCGCCGATCGCCGCACCGCCATCTCCACCGCGGTCCGGCGCCGTTTCCGCCCGCTCGTGGCCACCACGCTGACCACGGTGGCCGGCGTGCTGCCCTTGACCCTGTCCGATCCGTTTTGGGAGCCGCTCGGGTCGACGATCATCTTCGGCCTGCTGTCGAGTACGGTGCTCGTGTTGCTGGCGTTCCCGTACTACTACCTGGCCATGGAACGGGTTCGAGACCGGTTCGTCACACCGTGGCGACGGGCGGTGGGGTGACGGCCGGCTACCGGGCGAGCCAGGCGACCAGGTTGAGCACCACGGTCAGACCGATCGACGCAATCAGCATCGCCTTCCACGGGACGAACACCCGAACACGTGGCCGATCGGCCGACCCATCGTGTTGATCCGCCAACGGCGGTGGTTCGAAGATCGGCGGTTCGGACCGTGATCCTCCCGGCATACCGAAGGGGTCGTTGTCCACCCGCCGCGCCCGCCAGCCGAGGAAGAGATTGAGCAGGAGCGTGAGGACCGCCGAGAGCACCAGCGACCGAATCAGAAAGCTGGACATGGGCCGATTGTACGGCTGCCGGGTCGGCGCGCCGCGGGCCGTTCGGCGTGCCCGTGTCGCCGGCAGCGACGCCGAACTCGCCGGAAAGGGCGGCGGTCAGGCCCGGTCTGTCGATTGAGATGGTTCTGTAACCAAAAAAAGTGAACGAAATGCCGTTCCCGTTCGTCTAGTAACCATGAGACCAACCGACCCCGATGAGCGTCGCAGGGTTCGGGTGCAGTATGTTCCCCGAGGCTATGGACTGGCGCTGACGATTTCCGACGACATCATCACCGACGATCCGTCCGACGGTGATCCATCGGCCGAACGTCAGGCCCGGGCCAACGACGTCACCATCGACGATCCCAACATCGATCTGACCGACATCGAAACCAATGACGGCTACCTCACCGTGATCGCGTCCGGGGTCACCACCCTGGAACTGCGCCGCCCCGACGGACAGTCCTCCCTGCTGATCTGGGACGAATCCGAGGTGGCATGGGATTCGCTGCGGGCCTGCTGACACAGCCGGCCCGTCACCCCGCCGCCTTCGTGAGCTGCCCGGGTGATCGGACCGATCAATCGATCAGAACAGCGTTCCCCCCGTTGGTGCCCGTGACCTAGTCTTTGGCCATGACAACCGGTCCCTTGCGCTTGGGCGGCGTTCCTGAACACTTCAATCTGCCCTGGCACCTTGCCCTCGAGTCGGAGACGCTCACCGACCTCGACCTGGCCTGGACCGATCAACCGGGAGGGACCGGCCAAATGCTGGCTCGGCTGGCCGAGGCCGAACTCGACGTCGTCAGCATCCTCACCGAGGGAACGGTGCGGGCGATCGCCAGGGGATTGCCGGTGACGATCCTGCAGGTCTACGTCGAATCGCCCCTTCAGTGGGGCGTGTTCGTACCCGGCCGGTCGACGATCACCGACGAGTCCGAGCTGGCCGGCGCCCGGATCGCCATTTCTCGGTTCGGTTCCGGTTCGCACCTCATGGCCTACCTTCTGGCGGAGCGGCTTGGTTGGTCCATCGACGAGGGGCAGTTCGTCGTCGTGAAGGACCTTGACGGAGCCGTCGCCGCATTCGCGGCCGGGGAAGCCGATCTGTTCCTGTGGGATCGGTTCATGACCAGCCCACTGGTGTCCGACGGTCGTTTCCGCCAGATCGGGGTGCAGCGGACCCCCTGGCCGTCGTTCGTGATCGCTGTTCGCAACGAGATCCTCACGGGCCGTACGACCGAGGTGGGGCGGGTCGTCGACGCGGTCGTCGCCGAAGCCCGGGCGTTGATGCTTCGTGCCGACGGGCCCGAACTGGTGGCCGACCGCTACGGCATCACCCTCGAGCAGGCGAAGGGTTGGTTTGCCAGCACCACGTTCGCCGCCCGCCGGGCCATGGAGCCCGACATCGCTGCCGACGTGTTGGCTACGCTGACACGGGCAGGGATGACCTGACCGTTGGCCGGGATCGCCCGGCCGACGAACACGACCATCGGGCATCATCATCGGGCAAAGGAGCAGGCCGTGGCCTACGTAGCACCGTTCAACTTCGCAAAGTGGATCGACGACCACGCGGACGAGTTGCAGCCGCCGGTGGCCAACAAACAGGTGTGGCCGGGCACCGACATGATCGTCATGGTGGTCGGCGGCGGCAATGTGCGGACCGACTACCACGACGATCCACGGGAAGAGTTCTTCTATCAGATGAAGGGCGACATGATCCTCAAGGTTCGGGAACCGGGGGAGCCGCCCACCGACCTCCACATCCGCGAGGGCGAGGTGTTTCTCCTGCCGTCGCATCTCCGGCATTCGCCGCAGCGCCCGGACCGGGACTCGATCGGCCTCGTCGTCGAATACGCCCGCTCCGAAGGCGAGCTCGACGGATTCGAGTGGTACTGTCCGAACTGCAACACCCTTCTTCACCGGGTCGAGGTGCAGATGAAGCAGATCGACAAGGACCTGCCCCCGCTGTTCGAGGCGTTCTATTCCAACATGCAGGCGCGGACCTGCGACAACTGCGGCACGGTTCATCCCGCACCGGGCGACGGCGAGACGCCTGGGGCAGGCTAGGCTCCGCTGATTGTGAGCACCGAGACCGAAGACACCGACTTTCGACCCGAGCGGTACCTGTCGGCCGACGGGGCCGCGGAGCTGGACACCCACGACGTGCTGGCCCCGGTGCGATCGGAGTTCGCCATTCCCCGGGGTACCGAGGGGACCGACAAGGTCTACCTGGTCGGCAACTCGCTCGGCTTGCAGTCCCGGCGGAGCCGGGCCGAGGTCGAGCGGGAACTCGACCGATGGGCCGGGCTCGGGGCCGACGGGCACCTGGAGGGTGAGTCGGCCTGGATGCCGTACCACGAGCTGTTGACCGATCCGATGTCGCTCATCGTCGGCGGACGGCCCGAGGAGGTCGTGGTGATGAACACGCTGACCGTCAACCTCCACCTCCAGATGATCAGCTTCTACCGGCCCACCGCCGAGCGCCACAAGATCCTGATCGAGGATCACGCCTTCCCGTCCGACCATTTCGCCGTCGAGTCCCAGATCCGTCAGCGGGGCTATGATCCGGCCACGTCACTGGTCACCGTGGCACCCCGCCCGGGTTCCGATCTGATCGACGGGGCCGACTTGCTCGCCGCCATCGAGACCCACGGTGACGAGCTGGCGTTGATCCTGCTGCCCGGCGTCCAGTACTACACCGGTCAGGTGCTGCCGATGGCCGACATCACCCGGGCCGGGCACGCGGTCGGCGCCTACGTCGGCTTCGATCTGGCCCATGCCGCGGGCAACATACCGCTCGAGTTGTACGACTGGGGGGTCGACTTCGCCTCCTGGTGCACCTACAAGTATCTCAACAGCGGACCGGGCGGTATCGCCGGATGCTTCGTGCACAACCGGCACGTGGCCGACCAGTCGCTACCAAAGTTCCTCGGTTGGTGGGGGACGAACAAGTCGACCCGCTTCCAGATGGAGACCGAGTTCGACCCGATCCCGACCGTGGAGTCGTGGCAGATCTCCAACCCACCGGTGCTCGCTCTGGCCGCGCTACGAGGTTCGCTCGACACCTTCGATGCCGCGGGCGGTATGACCGCGCTGCGGTCGAAGTCCGAACGGCAGGTCGCCTACCTGGACGCGGCGCTGTCCCACGTGCTCGGCGACCGGGTCCAATCGATCACCCCGACGGCGATGGCCGAACGGGGCTGCCAGTTCGCCCTGCGCATCACGGCGTCGGAGCATCCCGGCAAGGCCGTTCAGGCCGAGCTGGAGCAAGCGGGTGTGGCCTGTGACTGGCGGTATCCCGACGTCATCCGAGTGGCGCCGGTCCCGCTCTACAACACCTTCGGTGACCTCTGGCGGTTCACCCGGATCCTCGACGGAATCCTCCGGTGACCCCGCCGACGGAAGCAGGACGACCGCTGGGCGCCGACGGCGCCATCGTGGTCGCCGGCGGAGGGCCGGCCGGTGCGATGATGGCCCTGTACCTGGCCCGCCAGGGCTACGAGGTGCAGATTCTCGAAAGCCGTGCGGATCTGCGTCGCCACGAGGTCGACGCCGGCCGATCGATCAACCTGGCCCTCGCCAGGAGGGGGATCGTACCGCTGACCGAACTGGGCGTCTTCGATCGGGTCGAGCCGATCACGATCCCGATGGCCGGTCGTATCGTGCACGGCATCGACGGTTCCACCAACTTCCAGCCCTACGGCACCACCGGTGACGACGCCATCCTGTCGGTGTCCCGACCCGGGCTCAACGCCATCCTGTTGGACGCGGCCACCGAGACCGGAAACGTGTCGATCGATTTCGAACAACGTTGTCGTGGTGTCGACTGGACCGAGAAACTGATCGTCGTCACCGACGCGAACAACGACGATCAGATGACCCGGGTGCCGTTCGGCACCGTGTTCGGCTGTGATGGCGCCAACTCCGAGATCCGCCAGGCCATGCAGCGGGTCAACGGAGGAACGACGTCCATCGAGCCGCTCGACCACGGCTACAAGGAACTCGAGATCCCCGCCGGCACGGGCGGGTCCTTCCAGCTCGATCCCGGTGGCCTCCACATCTGGCCCCGCGGTCAGCTGATGCTCATCGCCCTGGCCAACCCGGGCGGCGATTTCACCGTGACCCTGTTCATGCCCTACGACACGCCCGACGGCAAGGACCAGCCGACCGGCTTCGATGACCTCGGGGATCTGGCCGCCGCCGAGGACTTCTTCGCCCGCGAGTTCCCCGACTTCGTCGAACTCGTTCCCGATGCCGCCGAGCAGTTCATGGCCAACCCGACCGGCGACCTGGCCACCATCCGCTGCACCGGCTGGAGTCGGGGCGGCGACGCGGTGATCCTCGGCGATGCCGCCCATGCCATCGTGCCGTTCCACGGCCAGGGAATGAATGCGGCGATGGAATCGGCCCGCCTGCTCAGCCGCCGGATCGCCGACCTGGCCGACGACCCGGCTCAGGCGTTCGCATCGTTCGAGATGGACCGCAAACCCGACGTCGACGCCATCGCCGACATGGCGCTCGACAACTACGTCGAGATGCGCTCCGACGTCGCCGATCCCGACTATCTGATCAAGCGGGAACTCGCGCTCGAATTGGAGCGGCGGTTCCCGGACGTCATGGCGGCCCGCTATGGCATGGTCATGTTCACCACGATGCCCTACCACGAGGTGCAGGAGCGGGCCGCCGAACAGCAGCGGATCCTCAGCGACTTGGCGGCCGACGTCGAGTCCATCGACCAGATCGACTTCGACCGGGCCCGAGAACTCCTGGCGGCTCTCGGCCCACTCCCCGCGGAGGTTTGACCGTGCCATCATCACCCGACAACCCGGCCGGGAATCCGGCAACGCCCATGACGTACGGCAGCTATCTCCGAATCGACGATCTTCTGGATCTCCAGCAGCCGGTCTCCCGTCCCGTCGAACACGACGAAATGCTGTTCATCATCATCCATCAGGTCTATGAGCTGTGGTTCAAGGAGGTGCTGCACGAACTCGACGAGCTGGTCGATTACCTGAACGACGACCGACCGGCGCTCGGCAGCCACCAACTGGTGCGCGTGTTGAAGATCCTGAAGACCCTGGTGGCCCAGATCGACGTGCTCGAGACCATGACCCCGCTCGAGTTCGACTCCTTTCGCGAGTTCCTCGCCAACTCGAGCGGCTTCCAGTCGGCTCAGTTCCGTGAGATCGAGTTCCTGCTCGGCCTGAAGGACCGACGCCACCTCGACCGGTTCTCTGCCAACGAGCGGGAACACGCCAATCTCGAACGCCGCTACCACGCGCCGTCGCTGTGGGATGTCTTCGTCCGCTACGTCGGGCGCCAGGGCTACGAGATTCCCGAAGACTTCCTGGAACGGGAGGTCACCCAGGCCAACGGCTACTCCGCCGGTGTGCAGGAGGCTTTGATCGACATCTACCGCAACGACCCGGCCTTGACCCGTCTGTGCGAGTACCTGACCGATCTCGACGAGGGTCTGCAGGAGTGGCGGTTCCGCCACGTGATGATGGTGCAGCGCACGATCGGGACCAAGATGGGCACCGGTGGATCGAGCGGCGCCGAGTACCTCCGGTCCACCCTGTTCCGCCCGGCCTTCCCCGACCTGTGGGCCGTGCGCAGCGCCTTCTGAACCGCTGGACGTGCCGCGGAGGTTCAGTCGGGGCGAGGAACGAGATCGGCCAGCCGGCGGGCCATTTCCAGCTCGGTGGGCGTGGTGACGTGGATGTTGGTGGGCTCACCCTCGACCAGCTCGACCCGTCCGCCGAGCTGCTCGATCATCTCCAACTCCTCGGGTGGGAGCGGGGGTTGCCCGGCGCCGCCGAACGCCCGATAGGCGCCGGCGATCACCGCCCGATTGAACGCACAGGGAGCCTGGACGGTCACCAGGCGGGACTTGTCGACCGAACGCACGACGACACCGGTGTCGTGCTCCTTGACCGCATCGCAGATGGCACCGGCCGGCGCCGCCGCAACCGCTCCGTCGGCAACCGCCTTGATCGTCCGGCGGTACAGGTCGGGTCCGGCAAGGGGATGGGAGGCCGCCGCCAGCACCACCACCTCGATGTGATCGGGGACCTGCTCGACGCCGATGCGGGCCGACTCGCCGTGGGAGTCGCCACCTCGGACCACGATGTGGACCGGATGCCCGTTCCAGGTCGGTTCCCCCACGTCCGAAAGCCCGAGTGGATCGTCAGGTGGCAGGACGAGGACCACGAGGTCACACACCGAGGACGCCGTTGCCACCACCCGGTCGACCAGGGTCTGATCGCCGATGGTTTCGAACTGCTTGAGCCGGCCGAAACGACGAGCCTGCCCGGCCGCCAGCACGATCGCCGCACTCGATGTGACTGAACCCATGATCGTCCAGAGTAGGTCCTACTCGTACCGGGGCGACCGTCTGCCGTAAACTTGGTTGAGCGGTCACGGTGATCGTCAACCTCCAGACAGCGGAGCATTGCCCATGAGCCCGACCACAGCCACCGCATCCACACCGGCAGGCCTGATCCCGGTTCTCGACGACTTCGTCGCCCTGGTCTCGGTAACCACCGACGGTGCCGCCTACCCGTACGCCGACGGAGTGGACCAGAACGTCGTCGTCTACCGGGCGGACCGCCTGCGATCCGCCATCGCCTCCGACCCGGACGCCGCGGTCACCATCGGATGGGAAATGGCCGACGTGCTCGACCAGGGACCCGGGATCATGGTCATCAAGGGCGCTTTCGGAGGTGCGATCATCGACCGGGCGACGGAGGCCTTCGAACGGATCATCGCCGCGGAGAAGCAGGCCGGCCTCGGATCGGGCGACCACTACGCGAAACCCGGGGCCAACGACCGGGTGTGGAATGCCCTCGAGAAGCTGGCGGTCGCCGATCCGGCGGTGTTCGTCGAGTACTACGCCAACGACATGGTCGCCCTCGGCGCGCTGGCCTGGCTCGGCCCGAGCTACCAGATCACCTCCCAGGTCAATGTCGTGAATCCCGGCGGTGACGCCCAGCAACCCCATCGTGACTACCACCTCGGGTTCATGACCGACGCCATGGCCGGACGGTACCCGGCGCATTGCCACCGGCTCTCTCCGGTTCTGACGTTGCAGGGGGCGGTCGCCCACTGTGACATGGGCGTTGAAACCGGCCCGACGATGTATCTCCCCCACTCGCAGAAGTACCTGCCCGGCTTCCTGTCCTGGCGCCGACCGGAGTTCCGGGAGTACTTCGCCGCCAACCGAATCCAGCTGCCGCTGGACAAGGGCGACGTCGTCTACTTCAACCCGGCATTGTTCCACGCCGCCGGCAGCAATCAGACCGAGGACGTGCGGCGCATGGCCAACCTGCTGCAGATCTCCTCGGCGTTCGGCCGCACGATGGAGACCGTCGACACGCTGCGGATGACCAAGGCCCTGTACCCGGCGTTGGTGGCGGCCAAGGCGGCCGGTCTGTCACCCGCTGCGCTCGACAACGCCATCGCAGCCAGCGCGGAGGGCTATGCCTTTCCCACCAACCTCGACAAGGACCCGCCCATCGGCGGCCTGACCCCGCCGTCGCAGTACGACATCGTTCGCGAGGCGCTCGACGACGGCTGTAGCCTCGGCGAGTTGATCGGTCGCCTCGAAGCCCACCGGATCCGACAGCAATCCGTGTAGCCGGGCCCGCTTGAGAGGCCGTCGGCGGGCTGTGCGATACTGGAGGACATGACGGACCGCGCCAAGCCAGCGAACCCCCGGGTCCCCGACCCCTCCTCCGAGGCCTACCAGCGCTACCTCGAGGCCTACGATGCCGCCACGCTGCGCGACATCCCGTTCGAGACCATGTCGGGCGTGCCGCTCGATCCGGTCTATGGCGACCCGCCCTACCCAGGCCAGTACCCGTACACCCGGGGCGTGTACCCGTCGATGTACCGGTCCCGGCTGTGGACCATGCGCATGTTCGCCGGGTTCGGGACCGCCGAGGACACCAACGCCAGGTTCAAGGCCATCCTCCGCAACGGTGGCACCGGTCTGTCGACGGCGTTCGACATGCCGACGCTCATGGGTCGCGACTCCGATTCACCGTGGTCGCTGGGCGAGGTTGGTCGAGCCGGGGTTGCGGTCGACACGCTGGCAGACATGGAGGATCTGTTCTCGGGTATCGACCTGTCCGGAGTGTCGACGTCGATGACGATAAACGGCCCGGCCGCCATCATCCTGGCCATGTACGTGGCGGTCGCCGAGAAGAACGGCGTGGCCCGCTCCGAGCTGGCGGGCACCATCCAGAACGACATCTTCAAGGAGTACCAGGCCCAGAAGGAATACATCTACCCGCCCCGGCCGTCGGTTCGCATCGTCACCGACATGATCCGGTTCACCACGGCCGAGATGCCCCGCTGGCATCCCGTGTCGATCTCCGGCTACCACATCCGTGAGGCCGGCTCGACCGCGGCCCAGGAACTGGCGTTCACCCTGGCCAACGGATTCGCCTATGTCGAGGCGGCCATGGCGGCCGGCGTCGACGTCGACGAATTCGCCGGGCGGCTGAGCTTCTTCTTCAACAGCCACTCCG
>JBFHME010000061.1:0-18835 GCA_041594435.1 Acidimicrobiales bacterium | reverse complement strand
GGTGCAGGCGCCTCCGCCCACCCGGCGGGCACCGACCGCACCGGCGCTCAAGGTGGGGGCCGGCGGGACCGGAAGCACCGTCCATCATTGAGCGGGTACGTCACCGACCGACGGTCCGGGGTGACGACCAATCGCGGGATGACTCCAGCTCGTCAGGCGACGACACCGGAGCCGACGACGGCGATCTGCCCGGCGAGGCCTGGGACGGTTTCGCCTCCGCAGGCGACGAGTTCGCGGTGATGGGCGTGGCTCACGACGATGAACTCAACGTGCGGGCCCTACCCGACCCGTCATCCGACATCCTCACCGCCGTCGGGCCGACCGAGACCGGCCTGATCGCAACGGGGCGGGCCCGACTGCTTCCCGCGTCGATCTGGTACGAGATCGACGTCGACGGACAGGTTGGCTGGGTCAACGCCTCCTTCGTCGGGTTCATGGGCGGCACCGACGACGCCACCGCCTTGTACCGGAGGATCGGCAGCGGCGACAGCGCCGAGACCATGGTCGACCTGGGCCGGAGCGTGGCGGCCGCGTTCGCCACGGAGGCGCCCGAGTCCCGGGTCGTCCAGTCGGTTGCCCCGACGGTCGGTGACCTCGGCGAGATCACCTACGACGTGATCGGCCTGGGCGACGACTCGGTGGCCGGGATGCGGCTGCACATCTTCGCCACGCCCGACGACAACGGCGGGACGTTCTCCCTCACGTCGATCGAACGGACCGTGTTCTGCAGTCGGGGAACCGACGGCGAACTCTGCTCGTAGCGGCGACGGATCACACCGGCCCGGCCGACGTGGCCCGGGTCAGCTCGCCAGGGAGACGAAGGTCAGCCCATCGCCGACCGGCACCGTGACGTTGATCGTGCCGGGGTCGGCGGCCACGTGATCGTTGAACGCCCGAATGGCGATGGTGTCGGCGGATGTGTCGGATTCGTCGAGGACACGGGCGCTCCACATCGTGTTGTCCACGATCATCACACCGCCAGGGCTGAGGCGACCCTTCACCTCCTCGTAGTAGCCGATGTAGTTACCCTTGTCGGCGTCGATGAAGGCCAGGTCGATGGGCGGGTCGGCGGGCAGCGACCGGAGGGTGTCGAGGGCGGGGCCGATGACCAGCTCGATTCGGTCGGACACACCGGCGGCCTCCCAGTGGGTTCGGGCGATCGATGTCCACTCCTCGCTCACATCGCAGCACAGCATGCGGGCGTCGCCGGTCAAGCCCATCGCCATCGACAGCGACGAGTAGCCGATGAACGTGCCGACCTCGACCACGAACGACGGCTGCATGGCCCGGGTGAGAATCGTGAGCAACGTGCCCGCTTCGTTTCCCAGACGCATACCGCCGTGCTCCATGCCGGCGGCGATGTCGATCAGCGACTGACGGTGGGGATCGGGAGCCGTGTTGCGCCGAGCCAGGTAATCGGCCATTTCCACGGGCAGGCTGAACGGCTTCAAGTGTGCGTTCGACATGGTCCCAGTGAAGCCGACGAGCGCCCGTTCCCCTACGCTTGGGGACAGGATCATGAAGGCTGAACACATCGGCGAACGAGACGGCTGGACATGCTGGCTGTGTGGACATCGCGTCGACCCCTTCGCTCCTTCGGGCTCGCCGTCGTCACCGACCGTCGATCACGTCGTGCCGAGGAGCCGGGGCGGATCCAACGACGACACCAACCTCCGGCTGGCCCACCGCCGCTGCAACGGGCGCCGGGGCAACCACCTGCCGGAGCTCGACTGGCCCGACGAATTCGGCCTGCTCGACGCGCCGCCGCTGTGGCGTTCACTGCGCCACCTCATTCCCACCAGGTCGCAACGGAAGGCTCGCCGGCGTTCCAAGCGGCGAGCGGCCCGCAGGCGTTCGGCCGCCGGCGACCAAGGTCTTGTGGTCGCGCTCGCCCCCACCGCCGAAACGGCGGAGGCCGCCGGCCGCTGGGCTCGTGAAGCGGCCCACCGATTCGTTGGCGGCACCTGGACCGCCACCACCGAAGCCACCGGTGTGGCCGACTGCCACGTCGTGCGCCTGTCGGTCGACGGGCCCACGCTCGATCCCGGCCGACCCGTCGACTGAGAGGGTCGGATCAAGCACTCGGTTCGACGAGCCGTGTCGAAATCGTTGGGGCGATTTACACATGGTGTCGTCGCAGGTCGTTGGCTATCTTGGACGGCCGATGGGCATCGTACTCACGGTGCTGGAACCGCCGCACCCACCCGAACCGAATCTCGTCGCCGCGCTCCCGCCCGGGGCCGGCTTCGTCATCGACGTGGAACCACGTCTGGTCTCGCCGCGCTACGACAAGTTGATCGTCACCACGCGAGGACTCCTGGTTCGGAACCACGTCACCGGCGACTTTCACGGTGTTCCTTGGGCCAACTTCTCGGTCGACGCACACCTCCGGCAACACAGTCGACACGCCACCCTGCTGCTGTGGCTGAACGAGCGTCGGCCGATGGAACTGGCCGTCACCCGTCGAGTCGCCCTCAACATCGCCTCGGTGGCACCGGTGCTGAAACGAAACCCGACCGCTGCCGTTGACGACATCGTCATCGTCGACCCCCCACCCGACGTCGTCGATCTGCGCGATCGGACGGGCCACGCCACGGTGCGCGCTCCGTCCTTCCCTGCGGCGCCGCTTCCAGCCGACAGGGTCGACGGCCTGCCGCCGCCCAACGTGATGCTGCACGGACCACCCACCACTGCCTCCGCCGCCGATCCCACCCGCGGCATCGGCCCTGATGCGGTGCCGGCAACGACGAACATCCAACCGTCGCACCACGCATGGAGCCGGGCCTCCTCCGTTCTCCGCCGACAATCACGGCGCCTGATCGCCGGTCTGGCGGTGCTCGCTGTGGTCGGAGCGGCAGGTGGCGTCGCCGCCATCGCCGTCGACGGTGATGACCCGCCGGCCGACGGATCCCCACCGACGATAAGCAGTGAGGCCGTGGAGCCGGGACAGGTCGACTGACGCGCCGCCGTGCGCCCGACCGTCGGAGGCTCGACCCCTCGACATGGCCGGATCTGCTGGACTATCGTCAAGCCACTGGATTTGCCGAGCCAAGGATGTGGTTCACCATGAATGTCGGATACCTGGCCCGTTCGGCTGCCGTCGGCATCGTCGGTGCCCTGGTTCTCGTGGCCATCGTCTTCTTCATCGCCGATGCCGTCAGCGGTCCGCTCATGGTCACGGCGGTCGGCGCCGATGCACCGGAAGAGCTTCCGCTGGGCGGCGCCCTCTTCGCAACCGTCATCGGTGGCCTGGCCGGGATCGTCATCGCCGCCGTTGCCTCGCGATTCGACCGAGGTCCTACCATCTTCCTCATCGTGTGCGTCGTCGGCCTGGTGCTCTACGGTTTCCTTCCGTTCGGAGCCACCGACGACAACTCGACCGCCTGGTGGTTGAACGCGATGCACATCGCCGCCGCGGTGCCGATCGTCGGGTCGCTCTACCGCTGGTTGGCCGGGATGCCGGAGCCCACGTTGCGGCGCTGACAACGCCCGGAGCGCACCAGGCCACCCACAAAAGGATCCCCGCTAGGTGTGCACGGTCGCGAAGCGCTCCCGGAGGGCCCGCTTGAGAATCTTGTTCGAGCCGGTCTTCGGGATCTCGTCGACGAACTCGATCAGCCGTGGGACCTTGAAGCCGGCGAGCTGTGTCCGCGCGAAACGTTCGACGTCCTCTGCCGTCAACGGCGTCGCCGAGTCGACGGTTTTGGGCACAACGACCGCCATGACCGACTCACCCCAATCATCCGACGGCACGCCGATGACGGCGACCTCGAAGACCAACGGATGGCGCTCCAGCGCGGCCTCGATCTCGGCGGGATAGATGTTCATCCCACCGGAAATGATCATGTCCTTCTTGCGATCGCAGATGAAGTAGAAACCGTCCTCGTCACGGTACGCGATGTCGCCGACCGTGTGCCAGCCGTCGTGTTCGTCGGCCCGGTAGCGGTCCTCGGCCTTGTGGTAGGTCTCGAACACCGAACTGGCCCGGATGAACACCTCGCCCGGCACATCGGGTTCGGTTATCAGGTTGCGATCGTCATCGAGCAGCGCGATCTCGACCATGGGTGCAGGCCGGCCGCATGATCCCGGCTTCCGGAGCTGGTCCTCGGGAGCGAGCACGGTGTTGACCCCGAGCTCGGTCGACCCGTAGACCTCCCACAGTGATTCCGGCGGGAAGTCCTCGACATAGGCCTCCTTGAGGGCGAACGGCCAGGGCGCGGCGTTGGCCACCATGACCCGCATCGACGAGGTGTCGTAGCGCTCCTTCACCTCGGTCGGCAGGTTCACGATCATCCTGATCGGCGTCGGGGCCGAGAAGCTCGTCGAGCACTGGTAGGTGTCGACGAGCCGCAGCCAGTCCTCGGGATCGAATCGGTGTTGCACCACCACCGTGTGACCCATGATGAAGCCGAGCGATGCGAACGCGCCCGGGCCCGAGTGGTAGAGGGGTCCACACGTGAGATGGACGTCGTCGGGACGGTAGCTCAGCATCTGGAGCAGAGCACCGGTTTGCTCGGTGCCGAGCGCGGCGTTTCGGACCGCTCCCTTGGGATTGCCGGTGGTGCCCGAGGTGTAGATCATGACCTTTCCCGGTCGCTGGGTCGGCGGCGGCTCGTCGGCATCACCGAGCAGATCGGTCTCGGCGATCTGCCCCGGACGAACGTGGTCGGCGTGGATCGGCGGTCCGCCGGTCGGGCCGTCGCCGGAGAAGATCACGACGTCGTTGACCGACGGAATCCGGGCGCGGATCCGATCGAGCATCGCCGCGTAGGGAGCGTCGGCGAACACGAGAACCGAGTCGGAGTCGGAGATGACATACTCCGACTCCTCGTCGGTGAGCCGGTAGTTCAGCGGCACCGACACGGTTCCGATCTTGCGGGCGGCATGGCCGAACGCCGACACCTCGATCGAGTTCTGACCCAGCCACATGATGCGGTCGCCCGGCTCCACACCGAGGCTCAGCAAACCGTTGGCCAGGCGATTGACGTAGCCGTTGAACTCCCGGTAGGTCATCGACCGGACGAGCCCACCGGGCCGATCATCGATGATGGCCGCCTTGTCGGGCCGGGCCGCCGCCATGGCGGCCAGACTGTCCGGTGGGGCATCCGTGGCTTCGGGCATGCCCTATCGTGTCACACCGACCCGGTCGGGAAAATTCGTGCGGAGTGACGCCGTGCCGGTCGCTATCGTGGGGCCATGATCGTGACCGTGTTCCGCAACCGGCTCAACCCCGACCACAGCCCCGAGTACTACGATCTCATCCCGAAGATCGCTGCTCTGGCCGTGGACATGCCCGGCTACGTGTCGCACAAATCGTTCACGGCCGACGACGGTGAGCGGGTCACGATCGTCGAATTCGCCGACGAGGCGTCGCACGAGGGGTGGGCCCGACATCCCGAACATCGAGCGGCGATGAAGAAGGGCCGCGACCGCTTCTACCAGTTCTACGACATCAAGATCTGCACCGTCGACCGCTCGTCATCGTTCGAGGCCTGACGCCGCTTCCGACCGTGTCACCGTCCGCCGAAATCGCCGATCAGCCCCCACCGGACCCGTTTCGGCGACCACCGGAGCGGGCTCCGGCGATGCAGGGAGTGGCGTGATCGACCAGGTGTCGGGCTTTCGGTTCGGCGACGACGAGGCCCTCCGCGCCCTCTACGAGGATCACGGAGCGCTGATCTACAGCTACTGCCACCGGGTCGTCGGACCGAACCAGGCCGCGGATGTCACCCAGGAGGTTTTCATCTCGGCGTGGCGATCCCGCGAGACCTTCGACTCGAGGAAGGGAACGTTCGCCGCGTGGCTGATGACCATCGCCAAACGGCGCTGCGTGGACGCACTGCGACGTTCGGGACGCCGTCCGGAGTTCGCCGCCGACACCACCGACCCCGATACCGAGCCGGCCACCGATGACGTCGTCGAACTGCAACAGATCGCCGATCGGATGCTGCTCGACGATGTGATCTCCCGGCTGCCGTGTCGAGCCCGTCGAGCCGTCGAGCTGGCGTTCTTCGAACAGCTGACCCACCCGGAGATCGCAGCCACGACCGGCAGCCCACTCGGGACCGTCAAGACCGATATTCGTCGGGCCCTGGCCGCCATGCGGACACAGCTGGACGGTGACGGTGAGTGACGGTACCCCGGAAGGGTCCACCGGTGACGGGCTGTCGTTCGAGGGCCTCGACCACATCGTGGCGCTCCTGGCCGACATCACCGACGACGATCGGCATCGAATCGAGCCGCCGTCGTCGGTCTGGAACGCCATCGTCGACGCGGTGTCCGCCGATCGCGACGGCCGTCCCGACCGCGCCCTGATCCTCACCAACAACGGAAACGGGTCGGTGGCCGCCGACCTCACCGCCGTCGAGCAGCAGGCGACGACCACCATCTCGCTCGCCGCCCGCAGACGTCCCGTCGAGCATCCCGTCCTCCCGACGGAAATGGGTGCGTGGCGACGGCAATGGCTCCCGGTGGCGGCTGCGGTTGCCGTCACCATCGTCGGTGGTCTCGTGACCTGGGCCTTTTCCGACGAACTCGGCGGCGCCGACGGAACCGGTGCCGCCGTCGAACTCGACGGCGAGGTCATCGCCGTCGCGGCGATCACCGGCGCCGGCCTGGACGACGCCACCGGCGAGCCGACCGAGCGTGGTGAAGTCGGCGAGGCCCGGCTCATCAGATCCGGTGATCGCCACTACCTCGACCTGGACCTTCCCGACCTCCCCGAGGTGGAGGGCTACATCGAGTTGTGGATCACCGACCCGTCCGAGCAGGCGATGTTCTCCCTTGGCGTGGTCACCGGCGATGGCCGCTACGCGCTGCCGGGCAATCTCGATCCGGCCTCCTACCCGGTCGTCGACGTGTCGGTGGAGCCCATCGACGGGGATCCCACCCACTCCGGGCAACGTCTGTGGCGGGGTGAGCTCGATCTGTGACGTCGGGGCGGCCCACAGGGCGGAAGGACGGCCGCACCGGGCGTCATCAGGTCGAATCGTGCCTAGTCGGGTCGGATCATCGTGAACAGCTCGTGGGTCCGGCTGTAGCTGTTGCCGACATGCCGGCCCACCGCCGCCAACGCCGCCTGGTCGACCCGGGTGCCGTCGAGCAGATCCTCGTTCACGTGAAACACGACGATCTCGCCGACGAACAGCCAGTTTCCGCCGCCCTCCCGGCCGACGTGCAGCTCGTGCGTGACCCGACACTCCATCTGCGCCTTGGCCTCGGCCACTCTCGGGGCGTCGACCCTCACGCCGGGAACGGCGGTGAGGCCGGCGTGGGCGAACTCATCGGACTCCGCGGGTAGGCCGGCCGACGTGGCGTTCATGGCCTCGGCCACCTCGTCGGTCACGATGTTGACGGTGAACTCGCCGCTGACCTTGACGTTGTCGGCCGTGTCACGCCTGGTGCCCGACCCGGCACCGGGCGAGAACACGACGGTGGGCGGATCACCCGAAACGGCGTTGAAGAACGAGTAGGGCGCAAGGTTGTTGACGCCGGTAGGCGAGATCGAACCGATCCAGCCGATGGGCCGGGGCACGACCAGACCGGTCACGAGCTTGTAGCCATCGACCCCGTCGAGCTCGTCGACCAGGAACGTCACCTTCTCAACCACAACGGACGAGCCTAGTTCGCAGGACCGGCCCTCACCTCCTCGAACCGGTCGATGCGCCGCAGCTCGGGGAATCGATACATCCACACACCGACAACGGCGAGCGTGCCGAGCCCGCCGATCACCACGGCCGGGGCGAGTCCGAACCAAGCGGCGGTCAATCCGGACTCGAGGCTGCCGAGTTCGTTGGACCCACCGATGAAGATGTTTTCGACGGCCAGAATACGCCCTCGCATGTCCTCCGGCGTGGCCAGCGGAACGATCGTGGCCCGGACGAACACGCTGACGGCATCGGCCGAGCTGAGGGCCACGAGGGCCAGGAGCGCAACCACGTAGTTCGTCGTCAGGCCGAGCACGATGGTGGCCAGGCCGAACACCGAGATGGCAGCGAACAACGACAGACCGACCCGGCGGCGGATCGGTCGCACCGACAGTATCGATGCGGTGATCAAGGCACCGACACCGACAGCGGAATACAACATGCCGACGGCGGCCTCGTCGACTCCGAGGCGCTTCTCGCCGATCGCCGGCAGCAGGGCCACGGCACCACCGAACAGCACGGCGAAAAGGTCGAGGCTGATGGCGCCGAAGACGACGGGCGAGCGGCGCATGAACCGCAGCCCGTCCAGAGCATCGCGGATGGCCTGTCGGGGGCCCTTCGGTGTCGTGAGACGGCGCACCTCGGACCGGGGGACGAGTTGGAGCAGCAGGGCGGCGACGGAAAACCCGGTGATCGACACGAGAAACGGCCACGATCGGCCGAACCGAAACAGTTGACCAACGAGGATCGGGCCGATGATGCCGGCCACCTGAAACGACACGGACCGGAGCGCCACCACCCGTTCGACGGCCCCTTTGGGGGCGAGGTCGATCGGCAGGGCCCGGCTGGCCGGGGCGACGAAGGACCGGGCGATCCCGAACACCACGACAAGCCCCAGGATCGGGCCGATCGATGCCGCCGGATTCCGGGCGTAGAAGAAAAGCACCGCGGCCGCCACGATCTCGACCAGCAGTCCCACCAGATAGACGACACGGCGGTCGAAGCGGTCGGTCACCGAGCCGCTGAACGGGGCCATGATGAACAGCGGCAGGAATTCGGCCAGGCCGAGCAGACCGAGGTCGATCTCCCGACCCGTCACATCGAACACCAGCAGACCGAGCCCGACCAGCTGGGAGCGATTCGCCATCGAGCTGGCGAACAACGCCGAGATCAGAACCTTGATCCCGAACGGCAGGGGTGGTCGGTCCGTTTCGATGAGCACCTCGTCGTCGAGGCTGTCGCTGGTCAACGGATTCCGAGGTCAGGGATTACGGCAGCCGGGACGATTGCCTCGGCATTTCCTGGTTGTCGTCGTTTCATCGTCGTCCACCGTCGTGGTCGGCTTCCCCTTGGGATCCGGCTCGGTCGTGGTCGTCGTCGTGCTGGAGGCGGCCGACGTCGACGGAGCATCGGTGGTCTTTGTCGAGTTCGACGTCGTCGGAACGACCGCCGCCGTGGTGGTCGTTCGGCGCCGGGCGGCCGTCGTCGAGGACTCGAGCTCCGGCACCGTCACATCCGGATTGAGTATGAAGCGGGCGTTGCTCCGCGCCACACCGGCGGTCAGATCGCCGTCGGCTTCGGGACGACCGGGATCGGCGGAGGTCGACGGTGCCTCGATGGCCTCCGTTGGAACGCCGAGAGGGTCGGGTTCGGTGGTCGAAAGCATGTCGACGAGCACCAAACCGAAGATGATCACAACCGCACTGAGCAGTACCGCCGTGATCGAATGCCGTTGTTGATTGCCCAGGCGGACTTCCATGGCACCCAAACCTACCGTCGACTCCCCACCGCCAATTCATGGTAGCCCGCACGCACACAGGCACCCACCGGCCCGGACGGCCGAGTTGCCACCGGGTGGTGGCCCTGCGCCGGCGAGCCGGCCCCGGTGTGGTACACCTCACCGATTTCGTCAACACTGGTGTGCATGCTGGATCGGGTTCGCAACGTTGCGGGAAAGATGGCCGACAAGGCGGTCGAGGCGGCGGCGAAGTGGCCGGGGGTCGGCGGATCCGATCCGCTCATCGCCGATCTGAGGAACGCGCTGGCCCCGGGTCGGGTCCACATCGACGGCGCCGAACGGTCGCTTCTCAGTCACGATGCGTCGGTGATCGATGGCGGCGGCGCCGGGCCGGTCTGCTATCCGATCTCCACCGAGGAGGTCGTGGCCATCATGAAGATCGCAGCGCGCCACGATCGGGCCGTCGTGCCCCGAGGCGCCGGCACCGGGCTCTCCGGTGGGGCCATCCCACTGGGCGCGCCGATCGTGGTGGCCCTCACCAAGATGAACGAGATCCTGTCGGTCGACATCGACAATCGGGTGGCATGGGTCGAACCCGGTGTCATCAACCTCGACCTGTCCAAACATCTCCATCCGCTCGGCTACCACTTCGCGCCAGACCCGTCGTCCCAGCAGGTGTGCACCATCGGCGGCAACGTGGCCAACAACTCCGGCGGGCCCCATTGTCTGGCCTACGGTGTGACCAACGCCCACATCCAGGCCATCGAGGTCGTGCTCCCCTCGGGCCAGACCACGATGCTCGGCGGACTCGACGCCGAACCCGCCGGCCTTGATCTCCGCGGGGTGTTCGTCGGCAGCGAGGGCACCGTCGGCATCGCCACGAAGATCGCCGTCACGATCACCAGAAACCCACCGGCGGTTCGCACGCTCCTGCTGTCGTTCTCCGATGTGCACGACGCGGCCCAGACCGTCAGCGACGTGGTGGCGGCCGGTATCGTTCCGGCGGCCATGGAGGTCATGGACCAACGCATCACCCGGGCTGTCGAGAACTTCGTCGGCGCCGGCTACCCGACCGATGCCGCCGCCGTGCTGCTCGCCGAGGTCGACGGCTTTCCGGGCGGCATCGCCATCGACGCCGACCGCATCGCCGAAATCGGCCGGGCCAATCACGCCACCGCCGTGAAGGTCGCCCGGTCCGAGGAGGAACGGATGCTGTTGTGGAAGGGTCGCAAGACGGCGTTCGGAGCCATCGCCCAGATCGCCCCCGACTACTACCTCCACGACACGGTGGTTCCCCGGGCAAAACTCGCAGAGGTCCTCGACCAGGTCTACGAGATCGCCGAACGCCACGATCTGATCGTGATGAACGTGTTCCACGCCGGCGACGGCAACCTGCATCCGCTGCTGCTCTTCGACGCCCGCCAGCCCGGAGTCCTCGACCGGGTCCACGCCGCCGGAGCCGAGATCATCACCGCGTCGCTCGACGCCGGCGGGGTCCTCTCCGGCGAACACGGCATCGGGATCGAGAAACAGAAGTTCATGGACCGTCTCTACACCGACGACGATCTCGATCACCAGAATCGCCTGCGCCAGGCCTTCGATCCGATGTGTCGGACCAACCCGGGCAAGGTTCTGCCCAGCGGCCACTCCTGCGCCGACATCCAGCAGCTCAAACGCATACCGGCGGGGGTGTGGGGGTGAGAGCCAGCCTCGCCATCGACGATCCGATTCTCGAGACCTTCGCAGCCGAGATCGAGGGGTCCGATCCGGTCACCATCGTCGGCGCCCGCACCGCCTGGGATCGGGGCGGGCCGCTCGAAGGCGCACCACGGGAGGTGCGGGCTCCGTCCGGCATCGTTGCCTACGCCCCGGAGGAGATGACGATCACCGTGCGGGCGGGAACGCCGGTCGCCGAACTCAACGCGGCACTGGCCGCCGTCAATCAGCGATGTGCGCTACCCGATCGCGGAGGAACCGTCGGAGGAGCCGTCGCGGTCGGCGAGAACGACGCCCTGGTCCTCGGCAAGGGTCGACTGCGGACCAGCGTGCTCCAGGTGCGATACGTCTCCGCCGAAGGTCGCCTCGTCACCGGCGGTGGACCCACCGTCAAGAACGTGACCGGATTCGACCTTCCCCGGCTGATGACCGGTGCCCTCGGCACGCTCGGATTCCTGGGCGAGGTGATTCTCCGAACCAACCCCGTGCCCGCCGTTGCCACATGGTTTCGAGCCGACGACGCCGATCCGTTCGAGACCTTCGACGCGCTGGTCCGTCCGTCAGCCGTTTTCTGGGACGGCTCCACCACCTGGGTCCTGCTCGAAGGCCATTCCGTCGACGTGGCCGCCGAGGCCGATGTGCTGGCCACCACCGGAGCCTTCACCGAAACCGACGGACCGCCTCCGCTTCCCCCTCACCGATGGTCACTCACCCCCGGCGAACTGCGCAGCCTCGGCGTGGACCACCACCTCGACCGTTATGTCGCATCGATCGGTGTCGGCACCGTTCACGCCACCGAACCCGAGCCGGCCCGCACCGTCGATTCCGCCGCTCAGGAGGTGGCGGACCGGGTCAAAGCCAACTTCGACCCGACCGGCCGCCTCAACCCCGGTCGCGAACGGAGCAACTGAGCCATGGACCTCAAACTCGACGAAGATGACCTGAACATCTGCGTGCAGTGCGGGCTCTGCCTTCCCTCGTGCCCGACCTACCGCGTCACCGGCGAGGAGTCGAAGTCACCCCGCGGTCGGATCGCCCTCATGAGGGAGGTGCAGCTCAACGGTGCCCCCGTGACCGACGAGGTCATCGAGTCGTTTGAAACCTGTGTGCAGTGTCGGGGCTGTGAACCGGCCTGCCCGTCCAGCGTGCCCTACGGGCATCTCATGGAACGGGCGAGGGAGACCCTGGCCGACGAGCGGAAGATCACGCCGATCTGGCAGAGGCTCGCCTTCAAACCGTTGTCGAACCCTCGGTTGCTTCAGTTCGGCACCCGGGCCTTGGCCATGGCCCAGCGGGCCAATCTCGTACCGTCACGGCTCGGACTGGGCGAGCTGCCGTCACACCAGGAGCCACTGGAAACCTCCGGAACCGACGTGTACCTCTTCACCGGCTGCGTGATGGACGCCTGGCAGCGGGACGTGCACCGGGCCGGGCAAACCGTGGTCGAAGCCGCCGGGTTCGGCGTCACCCCAACCAACGAGCTTGCTCCGTGCTGTGGGGCCCTTCACACCCACGCCGGGCTCGCCTCCGATGCCCGCACCCTGGCGCAGCGAACCATCGACACACTCGGCACCGACCGCCCGATTCTCGTCGATTCCGCCGGTTGCGGAGCCGCCATGAAAGACTACGGACACCTGCTGGGAACCGCCGAGGCGCAAACGTTCGCCGCCACCGTGTTCGACATCAGCGAATGGCTGGCCCAGCACATGGATCGCCTTCCCGAGGTCGAACCGCTCGACCTCACCGTCGCGGTCCAGGATCCGTGCCATCTTCGCCACGTGCAACGGGTGCATGAGGCGACGAGGGTGGTGCTCCGACCGTTCGTCCGCCAACTCGTCGAACTCGACGACGATGGCCTCTGTTGCGGGGCCGGTGGTGCCTACTCGGTGACCGAACCCGAACTGTCGGGTCTCATCCGCGACCGGAAGATCCGATCGATCGAACGGGCCGATCCGGACGTGGTCGCATCGGCCAATCCTGGCTGCTCCATGCACCTGGCGGCCGCCGGTGTGCCGACGATCCATCCCATGGAGCTGGTGGCGAACGCTCTAGCCCAAGCCTGACGGCAGCGGATCGCCCGAGAATTCGTGGGCGCTGCGTAGAAGCGTTGTCAGCCGTTCCAGGTCGTCGAGCCCGACCAACGGCAGCAGCTCGCGGCTCAATTCCGATGTGTCGTCGATCCGGAACGAGCGGACCACCACCTCGGGTGGTTGACGGGTCAACGTCGCGGTGAAGGTCACGACCGGTGCCTGCCCGACGGTGAGGTGCGACGGACCGTAGCGAGCGGTGTTGATTCGCAGCGCGATCTGCTCATGGAGACGTTGGTCGAGCGGCGCGGCGGAGCCCAACAGGAGATGCAGGCCCAACTGCTGGCCCCGCTCGGCCAGGCTCAACAGCTCGGCCGCCGGATCGAGGGTGACGACCGCGTCGTCGGGTCGCTCGCCCAAGGCCTCAACCCGATCGATACAGACCACAAGATAGGGGAACATCTCGGAGCTCCCCTGCCGCTCCAGATCCTCGATCGAATTGCAGTTCATGGTGGACAGCAACGCCTCCCGCCGGTCCAACTCGGCTGACAGCATCGCCAGTGCCGGCTTGATTTCGAGCGTGGAGGTGTCGGAGAGATTCCCGATGGTGTGAGGCAGCTCACGACAATGGCGAAACACGCTGCCACCGGTCGAGTCGACGAGATAGAAGTTCAAGCGGTGCGGACTGTACCGGGTAGCCAACGCCGCCACCCAGGCCGGGAGGAATCCCTCGAGATCACCGGAGATCAGGGCGTGCGGTCCGAGTTCCCGGATGTCGACATTCACCGAGCCCGACTCGTTGTGGCCGATCCGGGCGACGAGGCGTCCGTGCGGCTGCTCGGCTTCCCACTGCTTCAAGACCATCGCCGGGTCGGCTCCCCCCACGAGGCGATCCAGGTTCGATTCGATGTTCGACGACGCCTCCGTCCAGAACATCGACGGCGTGGCCGCCCGGACCTCGGCCGACGCATCGGCCGAGAACGGTTCGACACAGCTCAGGCGCCGGGCGAACTCACCCACCTCGTCGAGGGTGTACAGCTCGTAGCCGATCCCGAGTACGGCCGGTCGGTTGGCAAGGTCCTCTCGGTCGACAACGGTTTCCAGCGAGGCGTAGTCGCGGTCGACGGTCACGATCGCGCCGCTCGAACCAAACGGCAGCTCCAACTGATGGGACGGGTCGCATTGACCGACCACCATTGCACACACGTTGGAGCGGGCATCACCGCCGACGAGGGATTCGATCATGGCCTGAAGCTCGTTGGGAACCCGTGCCTCGCCGTCGATCAACAGAACAGCGGACAGCGCCCCGTCGAACGAACTCGAATCCGAGGACCCGGTGAGGTTGGACCTGCCGTTGACCGACGCCTTCAAGCGTTCCACAACCGCTCGATACTGCTTGGGGTCGGCGGTCAGCTGGGTGAACGAGCCGTCGTCGGTGAAACCAGCGGTGTGGGGCAACCACTTGAGCCAGTCCCAATCGTCGACCCGGTCTGGGCTCAGAAGGGACCAGACCCGCAAGCTGTTGGGTTGATGCTGCACGATCAACTGGGCCAGTAGCGAGTACGCGAGCTCCCGGCTCTCCCGCTCGTGGCCGGCGACGAGCACCGAGCTTGCGGCGGAGAAATCGACGGTCACCGGAACACCGTCGACCATGCCGTAGCGGGAGACGACACCGTGGGCCCGCTGGAGAAGTTCCGGATCACCTCCCACGGGGACGGTGCACACAATCCTGCTGGGAAGGTTGGCCAGGCCGATTCGGGCGATCAACGGGTCGTTACCGGCCCGCGGCCACAGGGACTGGATGTCGTCGTTGATCGCTTCGACCAGCTGACCGATCGACGGCGCCTCGGACAGGCGCGCCGTCCACTCGGCGTCGAGCTCCTTGACCAGTGTGGCGGTCGTCGACTGGAGCGACCGTTGGTAGAGATTGGCCGCAGCCTCGAATCCGTCGCTCGAACTCCGCCGCCATCCCCGGCTTCGCTCCGGCGGATTGGGGAAGATGATTCGTCCACCGCGGTAGGCCCGATACGGGTTCGTGCCGGGCGAGACGAGAATTCGGCGGGCGTCGGCGGCTCCCTCGGCCCACTGCCGATCCGCCCAAGCCATGCGTTCGATGGTGATCGCGAACCATGTCTGGCCGACCAGGATCTGCTTGCCGGACGACAGCTTCGTCGGTCCGGTGATGAGGTGCTCCCCGATCAACACACCGTTGGTCGACCCGGCGTCGGCCACCCAGACCGAGGTGCTGTCGATGTTGATCGTGGCGTGGTAACGGGACACGCCGGGGTCGACGATGATGATGTCGTTGTCGGCGGCCCGTCCGATGCGGGTCTCCCCCGGCGAAAGGACGAGTTCTTCACCGCGGTTCGGGCCGGTGAGGAACGAGACCGTGACCGTCCCGACTGCCATGTCCGACGTGTCGGCCTCGACCGTGTCGTCGAGCGTCACGACGTCGCCCGATCGGATATCGCAGAGACCGAGCGCGGCGGAAGGCACCAGGGCGCGGCCGGTCCGGTTCACGACGAGAACGTCGGTTTCGGAACCGCCCAGACCGCGAACGAGGTCACTCACCGTTCCTCGAGGGTCGGCGAACACCGCACGATCGCCGCGACCGGTGACGGTCAGGAATATTCCCTGTTGCACAACGTCGTCGTTCGTAGATCCCATGTCCGTTACCACACGCCTAGCCATCGGAGACATCCGGAGACACTTCCGAGATGAAAGAATACGACGTTTTCACCGTTTCGTCACATGCCAATCATGACGGCGGCGGCGGTCATCTGCTCCGAGACCGTTCCGAGCGTCGCCAAACCAACCTCAACCCCGACCAGACATCGCTGACGGCACAGACCTTGTTGTCGACCAGCCCGAGCGGGAGTGCCAGTTCCCGGACGACGTCCTCGGTGATGTCGGTCGGCACCCTCGATGCCTTCTTCGGCCAGGCGATCCACAGTGCACCGTCGGGGAAGATCGCCTCCGAGCCGGCCACGATCCTCCGTTCGAGAACCCGACGCTTCGTGGCGAAGGCCACCACCACGTCCGGCTCTCGACCCAGCGACGAGCGCAGTCTGGCCTCATGCGGTTCCAGCCAGGTCCGGAAGCCGTCCGGTTCGTCGAGTACCGCCACGGTGTGACCGGGTTTGATGCCGAGCTTCTTCGCCAACGGCGTGCCCGAATACCCGGCGTTGCTTGGCGCCATGGAGAAACCATAGCCCCCACCCCCGCCCGCAGCGCACGCACCGGCAGCTCCTGTCAGACCGCCTCGAGCAGAACGGCCTTCAGGTAGCGGCCCTGGGCGAAGCCCACCGGATGGTCGACGGGCTGGCCGGTACGGCGCAGTTCGTGCCACCGCCGCCCCGCCCGGCGCATGCCGGTACCAACGGCGTCGACCAGTTGGTCGTCGTCGATCCGGCTCGAACACGATGCCTGGAGGATCAGACCGCCGGGACGGGCGAGCCCTCCCGCAAGGGCGGCGAGGCGTTCGTACGCCGACACCGCCCCCGCCACCTGCAACCTCCGCTGGGCAAACGCCGGCGGATCGACCACGATCAGATCGTAGGAAGCGCCGTCGGTGATGAGCCGTTCCATGACGGCGAACGCGTCTCCGGCCTCAACCCGATGTTCGGTGCCGGCCGCCGTCGGGTTCCGTGCCATGTTGGCCCCGGCCTCGGCAAGCGCCGGTCGGCTCGCGTCGACCGAGAGGACGGTGGCCGCTCCACCGGCCGCGGCGTGAACCGAGAATCCGCCGGTGCAGGCGAACACGTCGAGCACATCGCAGCCGGCGGACAGCGATCTGATCAGCCTGCGGTTGTCGCGCTGATCGAGAAAATGACCGGTCTTGTGCCCTCGACGGAGGTCGGCCTGGAAGTGCAGCCCGTTTTCGGTGAACGGGACCGGACCGTCGGGGTTCGATCCGATGACGATCTCGCCGTCTTGGCGCGGGCCACCGGCAGCCACCTTGCGGCTCAGCCGCAACACAACTCGCTCGACCGGACCGACATCGGCGGTCGTCGCAGCCACCGCAGCCTCGACCAGATGGTCGAGCCACGGCAGCCAGGCGACCGTGTAGAGCTTGAGGACCAGGGTCGATCCGTAACAATCGATGACAAAACCGGCGAGCCCGTCGTTCTCCCCGTGAACCAGGCGAAAGGCGGTCGTGTCGCCGCGTTCGATCCCGTCGATCCCACCGTCGATCAGTGGACGGCGTCGAGCGATCGACCGACTGATGGCCTCGACCAGCCAGTTGTCGTCGATCGTCTGCGGCTGGCCGGTGTGCAGGATGCGGACGATCAACGGTGAGGTGGGATCGTAGAGGCCGACAGCCAGAAAACGCCGCTGGTGGTCGAAGATGACGGCCAGATCACCGGGCTCACCAGGTTTGGCCGACACGATGGATCGATCGAACACCCAGGGGTGCCCGGCACTGATGTGACGCTCGGCGTCCCTGGTGACCCGTACGGCCAGACGTCGCTGCCACGGTGGCTCCATGGAGGCCAAGGCTAGAGGGACGGTGGAGGTTTGGTTCGACGATGGCGGTGATGTCATTCTGGTCGACGTGACCGTTTCCCGTTTCAGCCCTGACACCGACCTCTCGGTCGTCAGCGACCATCTCCGAACGTACGGCTACGCGATCGTCGAGAACGTGGTCGACGACCGGACAATGAACGCGCTGGCAGCCGAAGCCGAGTCGCACATCGGCCGCTCGGCGCATGGCCGCGATCACTACGACGGCCACCGCACCCGACGGACCGGGGCGCTGGTGGCCCGCTGTCCGACTGCTCGCCGGCTCATCATGCACCCGACGGTGCTCGGAACGGTCGGCGATTTCCTGGGCCACGCCACGACGTTTCAGCTGCACCTCACCCAGATCATCTCGATCGAACCCGGGGAAACGGATCAGCAGCTCCACCGCGACCAGATGGCGTTCGACTTCTTTCCCTTCCCCGACGACTACCACGTGCAGTGCAACACGATGTGGGCGCTCACCGATTTCACCGCCGAGAACGGGGCCACCCGTATCCGACCCGGCACGTCGGCCATGTCGGACTCCGAGGCGGCCGAGGTCGATGTGATCCAGGCGGAGATGCCTCGCGGGTCGGTGCTGTTCTACGAGGGGAAGGTGCTCCACGGCGGTGGTGCCAACCGCTCGACCGGCACCCGCCAGGGTGTCAACATCACCTACGCCGTCGGTTGGGTTCGCCAGGAGGAGAACCAGTTTCTGGCCTGCTCGCCCGAGATCGCCCGCACCCTCGACGACAATCTACTGCGGCTCATGGGGTACCAGCAGGGGGCGTTCGCGCTCGGCTACGTCGGCGATCAGCAGGACCCGCTGGCCGTGTTGCGTCATTCCCTGGATGGCGCCATCGACAAGGTGAAGGTGGTCGGAGAGTTCGCGGAGGCCAACCAGTCGTTCCGGTCGTTCGTGACGAAGTTGGGTCCATCGAACGACCCGGCGTGAACCCGCTTCCCCCTCGTCGCCACCGCCACTACACCGGCTGGACCGACGTCGAGGCCTACTGCTGGCCACTCAGCCACGAACCGGGCGACGGGGTGGCCGTTCACTGCTCGTCCCGCGCCGGCTCGTTCACGGTGGAGGTGGCTCGAATCGGCGCCCGGCGCGATGTCGTGTGGCGGCGATCGGGCATCCGGATCGCCGACCAGAACTCCGAACAACTGACCGATGATGACGGAGCCTGGGCGGGCGGCTG
>JBFHME010000060.1:0-19031 GCA_041594435.1 Acidimicrobiales bacterium | reverse complement strand
GATTCGGGTCTCGCTGGCGCGGGTCAGCACGCGGCGGTGATCTCCCGGCTCGGCTTCGACCGTCCCGTCTCCAGGAACGACAGATGGCGGCTGGAAACCTCCGCCTCGTTGGCCAGGTCGAGCTGACTGTAGCGACGGGTGCTGCGCCACCACCGAAGCCGGGCACCGAACTCGGGCGGCGGAGCGGAACGGGTGTCGGAGGGAGGTGCGGTTGCCGTCATGAGACGAACGTAGCGGCAACCGGTGACCGGCCACCATTACCTCTGAGGTACTTGGATTGCCGCCGGTTGACCCTCAGAGTCGGTGGCATGCGTACCTCAACGACAATCAGCGGACCCGACACCGGTGCCACCGGTTCCACCATCCTCGCTCGCATCTTCGCTCTCGACCGACTCACCGTTTCGGTATCGGCCGCGGCACTGACGCTGGGCGCGATCCCGATCGCAAGGCTCCTCGACTGGCCGACCTGGATCGTCCTGGCCGTCGGCCTCGGCTTCATCCCCTACGGATGGATGCTGCACACCATCGTGCGGAACGAGGCGTATGCGTCGGCGACCGCTCGTCTGACCGCCGTCGGTGATGCCCTCTGGGTGGTCGCCTCGGCCGCGGTCATCGTGCTGGCGGCCGACGCAACCTCGACGATCGGTGCGTGGATCATCGCCGCCCAGGCGCTGATGGTGGCCGACATCGGCGTGACGAAGGTCGTCGGTTGGCGGCGATCCTGACCGCTACCGGTCCAGTGCCGCCGACAATCCGGCGACCAGCTGATCCACCTCGGCCGCTGTCGTGTAGTGGACGAACGACATCCGCAAAACACCAGGATCGAGTGCAACGCCCATCGCGTCGAGCGGACGGACGGCGTAGAAGTCGCCGGCGCCAACCATGAGTTTGTGGTCGGTGAGCGTCCGCACGACATCGGCTATCGGTTTGGCGGTCGGCATGATCGACACCGTCGGAGCTCGCACCGCCGGATCGTCGGGACCGATGAGGCGGATGTCGTTGCGGTCCCGGAGCCAGGCCAGCAATGGCGCCAGAAGGAGTTCCTCGTGGCGCTGTATCAGGGCGGTCACGCGCCGGGCCCGTTCGGCCGGACCCGGTTCGTCGCCAACCTGATCCGACGGGGGCGCCTCGACGTGATGGGCATGCAGGAGGTCGAGGTAGTGCACGACCCCCGCCGCGGCGGCGATCTGGGCGTGATCGGGACCGGCCGGCGTCACGATCTTTCGAGGGTCGCCGGCATTGAAGAAGTGGCCCTGGTTTGTCATCTTGTCGAGGAGGTCCCGTTTGACCGTCATCAGCCCGAGATGCGGGCCCCAGGTCTTGTAGAGGGAGAACAGATAGATGTCGACACCGAGCGCCTCGATGTCGGGCAACCCGTGGGGGGCGTAGGACACACCATCGACCACGGAGATGGCTCCGGCAGCACGGGCCCGGTCGGTGATCTCGGCGACGGGATTGACGTGAGCCACCACATTCGAGGCGTGCGGGAAAGCCACGAGGCGGGTGCGGTCGGTGAGCAGCGGGTCGAGGTCGGTGGGGTCGAGTCGACCGCTGTCGGGGTTGATCGGCCACTCCCGGACCACGATGCCACGATCGGCCAGGCGCCGCCACACGCCGGCGTTGGCCTCGTGATCCTGATTCGACACAACGATCTCGTCGCCGTCGGCCCACATCGGTCGGAGGGCGTTGGCCAGCACATAGGTGTTCTGGCTGGTGGAGGGGCCGAAGTGGACTTCGTCCACGCCGACGTTGAGGTGGCCGGCAAACGCCCGATACGACTCGTCCATCGCCTCGCCGGCTGCGATCGATGCCGGATAGGGACCATAGGGTTGCACCTTCGTCCTGGTGTAGAAGTCGGTCAGACGATCGATCACCTGCCGGCAGGTGTAGGAGCCCCCGGCGTTCTCGAAGAACGCCCAGCCGTCAAGCGAGGGTTCACCAAACGCGGGAAACTGGGACCGGACGAAGTCGACATCGAGGGGTGCCATCCGGCAACCGTACCGGTGCGACCATCACCTGGAGGAATCGCTTCCGGCGCCGTGCTGTTTGTGCCGCCCGATTTGACCGATAGACAAGGTGAATGGGTTCCGCGTCTTCGCCCGGGAACCGCCAGCGCCACCGAGGGGTGGTGGCCGCCGGGCACCAACTGACCGCCTCGGCCGGAGCCGAGATCCTGAGCCGCGACGGCAATGCGATCGACGCCGCCATCGCATCGATGGCCATGGCCTGTGTTTGTGAACCGGTGCTGGCATCGCCCGGTGGGGGCGGGTTCGCCATGACCCGTGAAGCCGACGGCCGCCTGTCCCTTGTCGACTTCTTTCCCCGGACGCCCATCGAGCGTAGGCAGTCACGCGCCGACGGGACCCGGGTCATTCACGCCGACTTCGGCACGGCAACACAGGCTTTTCGAATCGGCCCGGCCACGGTGGCCACGCCCGGATTCATGGCCGGAGTTCACGCGCTGGCCGGACGGGGCGCGAGCATGCCGTTGCCCGACCTGTTCGCTCCCGCCATCACAGCCGCCCGAGAGGGCACCGCGGTCAGCCGCTTCTGCCACTTCCTGTCGACGGTCGTCAAGCCGATCCTCACCGCCACCGAGGCCGCCGGCGCTCTCTTTGCTCCCGATGGCGAAATGCTGAGGGAAGGTGCGGTCATGGTCAATGCCGGTCTGGCCGACGCCCTCTCCGTGCTGGCCGACTCCGACCCGATCGACAATCCGGTCATAGCCGCCATTCTCGAGTCACAACGGGTCACGGGGAACGTCACCGAGGCCGACCTGCGAGCCTATGAAGCCGTGACCCGATCACCGTTGACGGTGAAGGTCGGCCAGTCGCTGGTGCACCTCAACCCCTATCCGGCGGCCGGTGGCCTCCTCATCGACCATTCGCTGAGACAGATCGATTCCGCCGATCCGGTGGAGCTGGCGGAGGCGTTTCTCACCACCGGGCGGGCCCGGGGCGCGGCCACCGACCCGCTCGGACGGATCGACCCCGCGCTGCTCCGATCACAGGGCACGACCCACATCTCGGTCATCGACGCCGACGGCAACGCGTGCGCGGTGACGGTGTCGAACGGCTCGGGCAACGGCGAGCTGGTCGACGGCTACGGCTTCATGCTCAACAACATTCTGGGCGAGGACGATCTGAACCCGGCCGGACCCGCATCCTGGCCGACCGGCACCCGGCTGTCGTCGATGATGTGTCCGACGATCATCGAACAGCCGGACGGCGCACTCATCGCGCTCGGCTCGGGAGGGTCCAATCGGATACGCACCGCGATCAGTCAGGTCGTGGCCCAGCTGTGCCTGAACGACGCCGACCTCGCGACCGCGGTCATCGCACCTCGCCTGCACGTCGAGGGTGAGCATCTCGACTTCGAGGACCTGCTGGACGACGACGTGAGCGGCCGCCTGCGTGAGCGGTTCACCGACCATCTGGCCTGGCCGGAACGTGATCTGTTCTACGGTGGCGTGCACGCGGCGCGGCGCGCCCCCGACGGCACGTTGCAGGGCCATGGCGACCCCCGCCGCGACGGCGCCGCCGTCCTCGTCACGAACTGACACCGCGGAGGGTTGCCGGTGGAGCCGCAATCATTTGCGGTCGGTGGTAGCCGTCGGCATCTCACGTCGTTCGGCTGACAGGGCACGATCACGTCTCCGGCGTGGCGTGGCGGTCGTAGCCCGCGGTCAATTCACGCCGGACGAAATCGCCGAAACATTCGGGCTCGAATCGCGGCGGATCCCGGTCGTCGACACAACACGGCAACGGCTCCACCACGGTCAGCACGTGAGGGTCGTAGAAGAACGGGATCGAGTACCGTTCACGACCCGATCGATTGATCACGCGATGCGGCGTCGACCTCAGTCGTCCGTTGCTCCAGCGGACCATCATCGACCCGGTGTTGAGCACGAACGTCCCCGGCCGGTGCGGCACATCGAGCCAACCGCCGCCGGGAGTCTGCACCTGCAGCCCCCCGACGTCGTCCTGGGCCAGGATGGTGATCGCCCCGTAGTCGACATGGGGGGCCGAGCCATAGAGTCCGGGCTGCGGCGTCCGCGGTGGATAGTGCAGCAGGCGAAGCCAGGTCGTCGCCGGGCTGAACCACCGTTCGACCAGGTCGCTCCCGTCGTCCGCGCCGAACGCATCGAAGAACAGGGCCATGAGCCGCCTGCCCAGTTCGCTCATGGCATCGTGGTAACGCTCGAGGGTCGGCCGGAATCCCGACAGGGCCGGCCACTGGTTGGGGCCCGCCAGGTACCGACCCTCCCGCACCTCAGGATCGTCGGGTCCCGCATCTCGCATCATCATGAACGAGGCGCTCTGATTGGGTTTGGTGACCGTCGCCAGCTCGGAGTTTCGATCCGTCGAGGTGTTGATCGGAATGTAACCCCGATGTCGACCGTCGAGCTCGATGGCGAGTTTGGCCTGGAGCGGGAGGGCGTGGAACCGGCGGGAAGCCTCGAAGACGTCGGCCAGGAGGGAATCGTCGATGCCGTGACCGACGAGATAGGCGAACCCGACATCGCCATACGCCGCCAGCAGGTCGGGACCGGCGGTCGAGGCCGGCGCTTCGAGATCGACGACGGGGATCGAAGCCGACGGCATCGCCCGTTCACCCCTCCGCTTCCGGCGGCGGACCGAAGCCACCCCCGCCGGGCGTTTCGATCTCGAAGCGATCGCCCACCTCGACCGCCGTCTGGAGTGAGGCACCGAACTCGGTCACCGTGCCGTCGGCTGCAATCTTGCGGTTGTGACCGACAGCACCGGGCTCTCCCCCCGCAGCCCCGTAGGGGGGCACCTTGCGACGGCCGGCCAACACGTTGACCTCCATCGGTTCGTCGAACCGGATCCGTCGGACCACACCGTCTCCACCTCGATGGCGACCCCGACCACCCGAGCCGAGGCGAATGTGAAAGGTCTCGAGCACAACCGGGAACCGCCATTCCAGCACCTCGGGGTCGGTCAGGCGGCTGTTGGTCATGTGGGTGTGAACGGCCGAGCAGCCGTCGGCTCGATCGGTCGCTCCCGCTCCGCCGCAAATGGTCTCGTAATACTGATGTCGTTCGTTGCCCCAGATGAAGTTGTTCATCGTGCCCTGGGCCGCACCCATCACCCCCAGAGCGCCGTAGAGGGTGTCGACGATGACCTGGCTGGTTTCGACGTTGCCGGCAATCACGGCCGCCGGATACCGGGGGTTGATCATGGAATCCGCAGGCAGGATGACCTCGATCGGTTTCATGCAGCCGGCGTTGAGCGGGATGTCGTCGGCCACCAGGGAACGGAACACGTAGAGCACCGCAGCGTGGGCGACCGCTGAGGGAGCGTTGAAGTTCCCGGGGTGGATGTCGCTGGTGCCGCTGAAGTCGACGGTGGCCGATCGGCGCTCGTGATGAACGGTGATGGTGACCGAAACCTGCGAACCGTCGTCCATCCGGCAGGTGAACGCTCCGTCGGCGAGGGCGTCGATGACCCGTCGAACCGACTCCTCGGCATTGTCCTTGACGTGACCCATGTACGCGTGGACGACGTCGAGACCATAGTGGTCGATCACCCGCCACAGTTCCGCCGTGCCTTTCTCGCAGGCCGCCACCTGGGCCTGGAGATCGGCGATGTTCTGGGCGGGATTGCGGGCCGGATAGGGGGCGGACGTCAGAAGGTGCTCGATCTCGTCGTGCAGGAACCGATCGTTGTCGACCAGGAGCACGTTGTCGAGCAGAACCCCCTCCTGATCGACCGTCGTGGAGTCGGCAGGAGCCGAACCGGGCACGGTGCCGCCGATGTCGGCGTGATGCCCCCGGGCGGCAACGAAGAAGATCGGTCGGGCCCCCGATACCGCACCTTCGGCGAACACCGGTTTGACCACGGTGATGTCGGGGAGGTGTGTGCCGCCGTTGTACGGGGCGTTCATGACGTAGGCCTCACCCGGTGCCATGTTCGGGTTCTGGCGGGCGATCGATTTGATCGACTCGCTCATCGAACCGAGATGCACCGGCATGTGAGGTGCGTTGGCGATCAGTTCGCCATCGGGATCGAAGACGGCGCAGCTGAAGTCGAGCCGCTCCTTGATGTTCACCGACGCCGCCGTGTTCTCCAGCACGAGACCCATCTGCTCGGCGATGTTCATGAACAGGTTGTTGAAGATCTCGAGTTGGACCGGATCGACCTCCGTGTCGACGCCGGCCTGATCGGGCCGGGCTTCGACCCGATCCAGCACCAGATCACCGAGATCGTTGACCGTGGCCCGCCAGCCCGGCTCGAGCACTGTGGTGGCGGTGTCCTCCAGAATGACGGCGGGCCCGACGACGGTCGACCGTTCGGCGAGGTCCACTCGCCGGTGAAACGGCGTCTCGACGGCAACACCACCGAATGTCACACGCCGACTCTCGGGATCCGGTGCGGGCCGTTCGGTCGGCCGTCTGGCCGATCGAACGGTATGCGGCTGCGGACCCGCCCCACCGGTGCCGTGCTCATGTCCCACCGCTTCGACCTGAATGGACTCGATGATCAGCGGCTTGTCGGGGCTGGTGAAACCGAATCGGGCCCGGTGGAGCCCCTCGAATGCACCGACAATCCCGTCCAGCGATCCGTCGTCGACTCGGAGGGCGGTGTCGGAGCCGCGGTAGCGGAGCGACAGTCGGCGATGCGTTGAGATCCGACCATGACCGACACCCTGAGCCGAAACGGCGGTGGTGGCGATGTCGATGAGCCTCGTCCATCGGGGGGTCAGAGCGGTGAGTGTGTCGGTGCTCAGCTCCGCCTCGACGGCGTGGTCTTCGACATGGCGGATGTCGGCCAGACCGATACCGAGGGCCGACAGCACGCCGGCGTAGGGGTGAATGTGGATGCGGGTGACACCGAGGCGATCGGCGACCATGCAGACGTGTTGCCCGCCCGCTCCTCCGAAGCAGACGAGCGTGTGATCGGTCACGTCATGACCTCGTTGGACCGAGATCTTCTTGATGGCGTTGGCCATGTTCTCCACGGCGATGGCCAGGAACCCCTCGGCCACCTGCTCGGGCATCGTCGGCTCGCCGACAGCCGAGCTGATCTCGTCGGCCAGCTCCACGAATCGCCGCCGCACCACGTCGGCATCGAGCGGCTGGTTCCCGTCGGGACCGAAAACCGGTGGGAAGAACTCGGGTTGCAGCTTTCCCAGCAACACGTTGCAGTCGGTCACCGCCAGGGGGCCACCGTTGCCGTAGGCGGCCGGTCCGGGATCGGCACCGGCCGAGTCGGGCCCCACCCGCATTCGAGCGCCGTCGAAATGCAGGATCGATCCGCCGCCCGCGGCGACCGTGTGAATGTCGATCATCGGGGCTCGGACGCGGACGCCGGCCACCTCGGTTTCCGAGGTCCGTTCGAGCTCGCCGGAGTAATGGGAGACGTCGGTGGACGTCCCACCCATGTCGAAACCGATGAGCCGGTCGAACCCTGCGGTTCCCGCCGTGCGGATCATGCCGACCACACCACCGGCCGGACCGGACAGAAGCGCATCCTTGCCCTGAAAGGCGTGGGCGTCGGTCAACCCGCCGCTCGACTGCATGAACATCAGCCGGGACCCACTGGTCGACGCCGCCGGCGTTTCCGCCGTTGGCCGCAGCCGGGCATCGACCTGCTCGACGTAACGGCGGAGTACCGGAGACAGGTAGGCGTCGACGACGGTCGTGTCGCCGCGGGACACCAGCTTCATCAGCGGCGACACCTCGTGCGACACCGATACCTGACCGAAACCGAGATCACGGGCGATGGCGGCGAGAAGGGCCTCGTGATCGGTGTGGCGGTAGCCGTGGAGCAGGCAGATCGCGATGGCGTCGTAGCCGTCGTTGCGGGCAGCCGACAGCGCCGAGCGGGCGGCCTGGACGTCGAGCGGGGTCAGCACCTTCCCGTCTGCGCTCATCCGTTCGTCGATCTCGATCACCCGCTGATGGAGCATCTCCGGGAGCACGATGTCGAGTGCGAAGATGTCGGGACGGGCCTGATAGCCGATCCGCAGTGCATCGCCGAAGCCGGTCGTTGTCACCAACACCGTCGGTTCCCCCGCCCGTTCGAGCAGGGCGTTGGTGGCCACCGTCGTCCCCATCTTGACCGAGTCGATCAACCGCCATGGCAGCCGCTCGCCCTCGTCCACGTCGAGGAGATCGCGGATTCCCTGGATCGGGGCGTCGTCGTAACGGCGGGGATTGTCGGACAGAAGCTTGTGTGTCACGGTCGAGCCATCGGGACGCCGGGCCACAATGTCGGTGAACGTGCCGCCCCGGTCGATCCAGAACTGCCAGCCGGCCTCCGTGGTCATGACGCAAGCGTAGATGTGGCTCGTTGACGAACCGAAGCCCGGATCGGGAAAGCCTGGCGATTCTCAACCCTGGTCCCTCCTCGTGAACCGGTCGGGTCGATCCGCGGAGGAGCCGGCGGCGCTGCTTGTGGTCCCCGGGGGTGAGGGCATGGGGTCAGGGACCAACCTGGCGAGTAGGTGCCAGTGCTGCGCCGCCGGCGGCGTCGGTGCCCCGACGCGATCTTGATCGGTGTTCAGGCGGCCGGCGAGGTGTCGACCGGCGGCTCGTCGACTGACCGCCCGGTGGGATCGTCGGAAACCGGCCGGCCGGTCACATCGATGACCTCCGAGTCGGCGTCGGTTGAGGAGTGCGGCCGACGCCGCCCGGGGTCCGGATCACCATCAACGTCGGGACCGGACGACGGCCGACCCCGAGGGGGTGAGTAGAGGTGGGCGAAAGGCCATTGGGCACCGGCTGTTCCGGCCTGCTCGGCCTGTTCCTGGTGCAGCTCCCATCGGGCCCGGAAACCCTCGGATTTGGCCGACATGACAACGAACCAACCGACCAGGGCGGTCCAGAGACCGGCGCCGGTCTGGGAGAACTGCCACAGACCGAGGGCGACGATGGCCCATCCGAACCAGCGGCCGAGGTTGGCGGCCGAGATCGTTGCCTGATGCCGTTCACCGTTGCGTTTCCAGAGGGCGGCCTGGAGCACCCTGCCACCGTCGAGGGGCAGGGCGGGGATCATGTTGAAGGCGGCCAGAACCAGGTTGATGATGCCCAGCCAGGCGAAGGCGGCGGTGGTGAGGGCGCCGAAGCCCAACGAACCGATCAAGCCGGATCCGGCGAGCGCCGCGACACCGATGGCGACACTCACCGCTGGTCCGGCCAGCGCGATTCGGGCGGCGGCGCCGGGGTCGTCAGGCTCCCGTTCGAGGGAGGCGACCCCGCCGAGAGCGAACAGGGTGATGCCGCGCACGGCGATGTCGTTGCGCTGGGCCACGACCGCGTGGCCGAGTTCATGCGCAACGATGGATCCGAGGAACAGGACCGCGGTGGCCGCCGCGGCCATGAGGTACGCGGCGCCGGTCAGTCCGGGCACGAGAGCAGGCAGAACGGTGCCGGTGAGCGCGCTGACGATGACAAACCCGATGGCGACGATCGACCAGTGAAGGCCGATGTCGATGCCGAATATGGTGCCGAGTCGAATGGTCGGACGCATGAAGAGCCTTTCAGCAAGGCCTTCGGTCTCTCCCGCCGCACACCGGTGTGTGGTGGCGGCCGGCGTCGCCGGGATTGCTCCGTACTGACGACGACGCGAGTTGCAGGGATACTCCCCGTAGGCGGTTCGTTCTGGGCTCCATCATGCCGAACCGAGCATAAGGCGAGGGTAAAACGGCCGTTGGAGGCCCTTCAGCGGAGGTTGACGATGACCCCGTGGATGATCAACTGTTCACCGACCCGGCTTCGGTCACGGGCTCGGAAATCGAGGGATCGCAGACCGTCACCCCGCCCGTCATGTGCCCGCACGAATCGCAGATCGGCATCGTCGAGCTTCAGGAGGCCGTCCTCGACCGGACGATCGAGGAGAGCGGACCACCGCTGGGCGACGTCGTCGGGGTCGATGGCCTGCAGCTCGATCCCGACAATGGCATCGACCACGGAGGTTTCGACGGCGTCACGCCAATCGGCTCCCGCCCACGGCCACTCCCCGGGGTCGTCACAGGCATCGACCGACAGCAGCGTGCCGCCGACATCGGAGGGATGGAAATGGATGCCGACAATCGCCGGCGCCCCCTCCTCACTGCGCTCGGATTCGTGCACGATGCGCATGTCGAGTTCGTCGGCTCTGGCCCGAACCCACTCCAGGTCGTCGGTTTGCAGGAGGATCATGTAACCGCCGTCGCCGAACCGCTTCTTCAGCAGCCGGCCCGCGGGGGTTCCGTCCTCGGTGGGTGAAACGATCTCGACGAACTGATCTCCGCACGGCATCACGACGTTGGCAAGACCGAACTCGGCCACGCCGAGGTCCCGGCAGGCGATCTTCAAACCGAGGAGCCCGGAAACGGTGCCTTCGGCGGCGTCGAGGTCGGATGCAACCCATACAACCTGTCTCAGTCTCAGCACAGGCACCACTATGGCATAGCGGGGCCGTCGAGTCAGCACCACCCCGATCGGCCGAACCCGATGCCAGGAGTCGGGTCGAAGTAGGCTGACGCACGGGAAATCACCGGCTACTCGACCAGGGGGCACGGCCATGGACGGCACCGAAGAGTTGTGGACGATCAGCGCGATCGAGGGCGCGGCCCGGGTCGCCCGTCGGGAGGTGAAACCGTCGGAGTGGATGAGCTCGGTGGTGAGCCGCATCGAGGCCACGAATCGGTCACTCAACGCCATCACGCTCGATCTGACCGAACAGGCCATGGCTGCGGCGACCGCGGCCGACGACCAGGTCGCCGTCACCTCCTCCGCCGACCTGCCCTCCCTCTTCGCCGTGCCGGTGACCATCAAGGAGAACGTCGACGTCGCCGGCCAGCCGACGACGAACGGGCTCCCCGCGTTCCGGAACCTGATGGCGACCGAAAACGCCCCACTGGTGGATCGGTTGACCGAGGCCGGCGCCATCATCGTCGGCCGGACCAACACCCCCGAGTTCTCCATGCGGGCGACAACGGTCAATCCGCTCCGCGGTCGCACCTTCAACCCCTGGGGCGACGAGATCAGCCCCGGTGGATCCTCCGGGGGTGCCGGTTCCGCCGCCGCCGCCGGGATGGGACCAGTCCATCACGGCAACGACATCGGTGGCTCCCTGCGGTTTCCCTCGTTCGCCAACGGCGTCACGTCGGTGAAACCGTCATCGTGTCGGGTGCCGGTCTACAACTCCACCGCGGCGGCCGAGCGGGGCCCGTTGGCTCAGGCCATGTCGGTGCAGGGCGTTATCGCCCGCCACGCCGCCGACGTCCGGGCGGCGACCAGGGTGATGATCGGCCCCGATCCCCGGGACCCGCTGTCACCGCCGGTGCCGTGGGACGGTCCACCGGTCGCCGGCACGGGCGAGCCGATCACCGTGGCCGTCACGAAGTCCAGTGGCGGCTACAACCTCCATCCCGGTATCGGCGAACTGATCGACCGGGCCGCCGGTCAACTCTCCGACGCCGGATACCGAGTCGTCGAAGCCGACCCGCCGGCCATCACCGAGGCCGCCCGAGGCTGGTTCTCGGCGGCCACCACCGAAATGAAGACCACGTTCGACCAGCCCCTGCGAACCTTCGGGTCCGACACCATCACCCAGATCTTCGACTGGTACTTCGAGCTGTCCCAGCTTCTCGATCTCGACGGCTACATCACCACCATGGCCGCGCGCACGGCACTCATGCGCGACTGGAACCGATTCCTCGTCGACCATCCGCTGGTGATCACCCCGTTCCTGATGCGCCCCATGTTCGACTGGGACTACGACGCAAGCGGGCTCGAATCGGTCGCCGATCTGTTCGCCGCCGCCATCTACTCGACCGGTATCAACTACCTGGGGCTGCCGGCCGGCATCATCGGTATGGATCTCGTCGACGACCGCCCGGCCGCCGTGCAGATCGTCGGCCGGTACTTCCGCGAGGACATCATCTGCGACGCGCTGGAGGCCATCGAGGCGGCCAACGGTGTCATGGCCCATCGGCTCTGGGAGCGGCAGCGGGTTTGAGCGCCCCGGTCGACGCCCGATCGGCGTTGCGAAAAGATCGTATCAACACGCCCTCCTGCCACGTCAGCGAAACAGGAGGGAACATGATGCTCACACCCATTCCGGACCGGGACCTGGCACTCAAGACCTACCGCTATCTCCGTATGGGGATGGTCGGACTCGTCCTGGCCCTCGCACTGTCGATCCTGCTCGAACGCCTCGAGGTCGACTGCTGGCAGACGTCGATCAGCAGCTACTACTACACGCCGGCCAGAGCGGTGTTCGTCGGTGGCCTGATGGCGGTCGGTGTCAGCCTGCTGGTGATCAAGGGAAGCACCCGACGCGAAGACGTCATGTTCAACATCGCCGGCATCCTGGCTCCGGTGGTCGGGGTGGTTCCGACCTCGTCGGTCGGCGAATGCTGGTCGCTCGAGCCCACGCCGAAACCGATCGACGGCGAGGGCAACCTCGCCCCCTGGGTCATCGCCAACATCGACAACAACATCCAGGCCCTGCTGCTGGCGGGAATCGTCGGTATGATCGCCGTCGGCCTCATCGCGCTGTTCGTCTACGAGAGTCCCCTGGCCGCGGCCCGCTCGGCTCCTCGAGACCGCCAGATCGGGTTGATCGTGACCATGGCCGTGCTGCTGGTCGGCTTGGCGTTGCACCGCTGGTGGGACGCCTTCCCGACGCAGGCTCATGGCTGGGCAGCGGTGCTCATGTTCGGATTCCTCGCCCTCGGCATCGGCGTCAACGCCTGGGAGCGCCGCAACAAGCCGGAACATCGGCGCTACGCCGGACTCTATGCCGTGATCGCGGTGCTCATGATCGCGGTCGGACTTGTGATGTTGACGGCGTTCCGGAGCTGGGCCTACATGGTGCTGGTGCTGGAGATCATCGAGATTGCGCTGTTCGCCATCTTCTGGATGGCCCAGACGGTCGAGCACTGGGGCCGGGATCACCTGCCTGCAACCTGAGGCCTGACGGTGGTGGATTCGTCAGGATCCGAGCAGAACCCGCCGCTTGCTTTCGAGATCTTCGTGATTCAGGTAGGCGCCCACGTAATGCCGTGGACCGACGAAGGCGCGACGACCGTGTAGGGCGCGCCAGTTGTCGAAGATCAGGATGTCACCCGGTGTCAGGCCGACCGCAACCCGCCGCGTCGGATCTTCGGCCAGCTCGGCGAAGCGACCGTAGGCCCGGTGGAATCGGCGTTCGAGCTCCGGTGGCAGCAGGAACGGGGCCCGGTCGTAGTTGTTGAAGCTGACCTGATCGAGCACGCCGCGGGCGTTCGATCGAAACACGGGACGCTCTGCTCGAAGATGCACACCCGGTTCGATGTAACGACCGGGGACCGGTATGGAGGCCAGCGTCGTGAAGGCGTCCGGGTCGGTCGCGGCGAGCTCGGCGGCGATGGCGAACCCGTCGACCAGCAGACTCTCGCCACCGTCGGGTGCGGCCTGAAGACAGAGGAAGAACTGGAGACCGGGAGCGTCGTGGCTGTAGGTTCCATCGGTGTGGGGTCCGAGGTACAAGCTGGTGTAGGCCGTGTCGGCATGGTCGGTCAGGTCGGGCGCGAGGTCCCACATTCCGCCGAAGATGGTGTGGCGAACGTATCCCAGACGCTGGGCGAATGCCGCGGCCCGGTCGCGGTCGACGACGTCACCCCGCAAGACGAGGTAGCCGTAGCGACTCAGCCGGTCAACGCCACGGGCCAACGCCTCCTCGGACGCCGGATCAAGAAATGCTTCGAGTTCGACCTCGTCGGGACCTGACGACGCGTCGGCCCAGAGGACGACGTCGGTCGGAAGGCGGGGTTTCGAGGCGGGCCGTCCAGACCAATCGGTCGACAGGCACTCCGCCGCCACCGAAGCGAGCACGTGCCGCGAGCACGTCGAGGTCACACCGCCGGGCCAGGTGATTCGTACCTGCTCGCGGTCGACGGTGACCGATCCGGCCGGCACCGCGCCCAGTGCGAAGGTGTCGACCCGGCGTTGTTTCGTGACGGGGTCCTGGCCGGCGGGGCTCTCGTCGTGGTCGCGGAGCCAGTGCCACGAGACGTGTGCCGGGTGGTCGAAGTCAGCGAGATCGACCTCCAGACCGTGGTCGACGACGGTGATCGAGCGGATCACGGCCCATCCTTTCCGAGCCTGTCGTGTTTCGGACGCCCGATGGTCTGACGGGTAACGGTTTCGATCAGTGTCTCGGCGAGGTGCGGGAGTTTTGCTGGCGACAGGCGATAGGAGGGTCCGTAGAGACCGACCGAGGCGCCGGGACCGTCGTCGGCGACCACCGGGACGGCAACGCCGTTCACCCCGATGTCGAACTCCTCCTCGGTCCAGGCATGGCCGTCTCGCCGGATCGCCTTCAAGCGGCGCCGGATCGCCTCCGGATCGGTCACCGAGTTGGGCGTCGGGGCGACGAGCGGGCCGGACAGGTAGCTGTCGAGCCGGTCGCTCGGCCAGCGGGCCATGAGCACGAGACCGTGGGCCACGACGTGGAAGGGATGACGTTCGGCTTCGACGTCGGGTGCGGTGACGGCGTTGTCGGCGTCGATCTGGGAGACGTAGAGCACGGCGTCACCGTCGTCGATGGCCAGCGTGGCGGATTCCCCGTGGTCGTCGGCCAGGGCGACCAACAGCGGACGGAGCCGATCGCGCAGCAGGGGCCGCGGCCCGTTGACGACCAGGGTGGCCAACGCGCTCCCGGGAGCCACGAGGCCGTCCCCCGTGCGCTCGACCATGCCGATGGCGTTGAGTTGGCCGATGAGCCGGGAGGCGGTCGACCGAGGAAGACCGGTTCGGCGCCCCAACTCCCGCACGCCGACCGGGGCCTCGGCCGCAACCACGGCCTGCAGCATCATGAAGGCGCGCTCGATGGGTCCAGTCTCGGCGCTTGACGGTGCACGTCGATCGGCCATACACTTGTACCATATCACAGGACGTCCCGAATTCCGGGACGAAACTCGCCGCCGACCGGGCGGCTCGAGGAGCAGACGTGAACGGTTCGGAGCCGACGACGGTTCTCACCCCCGACTTCTACCGCTACCCGTGGGTTCCGCTTTCCGCCGCCTCGATCGACGGTGAATTCGTGAAGCTGACGTGGGCCGACGGATCGAGCCTGTCCGCCCACTGCTGGTGGCTTCGAGAGTCGATCGTGGCCGACGGCGCCACCGACCCCGCGACCAGGGAGAACACCATCGACCCGGCCGACTTCGACGACATGCTGTCGGTGACCACGGTCGAACGGGACCCCGTTGGAGCGCTGCGCATCGGATTCACCGACGGCTTCGCCGGCACGGTCCACCCCGGATGGCTCCACCATGTGGCGACCGGCGGCCATCTGCCGGCAGCCGCCCTTCCGATCACGGTGGCTTGGACGGCCGAGCAACGACCCGAACCCCCGACGTTCGACGGCGCCGCCGTCGTCGGCGGTGACGTCGAGGAACTGCGGTCGTTCCTCGAAGCGATGGTCGCGTTCGGTTTGGCCCGGCTCACCGACGTACCGGCGCAGATACCGCATCGTCCCTCGGGTCAGCCCTCCGATCAGCCTGCGGACCGGAGCATCGAGGGCCTTGTCGCCGTCACCGACCTGATCGGAGTCCGGCGCGATACCAACTTCGGCAACGTCTGGAACGTGAAGGCGGAAATCAACGGCGACTTCGAGAACTCCACCGCCAACACCGGTCTCCGACTGGGTCCTCACGCCGACCTTCCCACCCGCGAGATCCCGCCCGGCTTCCAATTCCTCCACTGTGTGGCCAACACGGTCCCCGGCGGATGGAGCCGGATGACCGACGGGGCGGCGCTGGTCGCCTACCTGGAGTCGGAGGAACCCGAGACCTACGAGGCGCTGACGTCACTCGACTGGGTGTTCTTCAACCGGTCACGGGATCACGACCATCGTTGGATCGGGCCGATGATCGATCACGGCGCGCCGGGTTCGCCACTCACGATCCGCGCTTTCTATCCGGTTCGCGGATTCCCGGCGATGGATCCGATCGACGTGCCCCGGGCCTATCGGGCGGCCAAGCGGTTCCATCAGCTGGGCGCCGATCCCCGGTTCCAGATCGGTTATCCGTTCCGGCCCGGCGATCTCGTCGGCTTCGACAACCGCCGCATGTTGCACGGCCGCGACGCCTTCGATCCCGGTGGCGGGATCCGCCACCTGCGTGGCACCTACGTCGACCACGATGAGGTGTATTCCCGAATCCGGGTTCTGGCCCGCACCCGCGGCGGCCAACCCCTTCCATCGCCCGACACGTCGTTCAACCACTCCCCCAACGGCCAGGAGGTTGTTTCCCCATGACCCGATCACCAAGCCGCAAGGCCTTCATCACCTGTGCGGTGACCGGGTCCGGCGACACGGTCGACAAGTCCGACAAGGTGCCGTTCAAACCCGAAGACATCGCCCGCGACTGCATCGAGGCGGCCAAGGCAGGTGCAGCCGTCGTCCACATTCACGTCCGCGATCCGATCACCGGCACGCCGGCACGGGAGGTCGACTACTACCGTGAGGTCGTCGAGCGGGTCCGTGAATCCGGAACCGACGTGGTCATCAACCTCACGGCCGGCATGGGTGGCGATCTCACCTTCGGATCGGCCGAGGCCCCGTTCCCCGTCGACGATGCGGGCACCGACATGGCGGGAGCCACCGAGCGGCTCGATCACGTGCGGGAGTTGCGGCCCGAGATCTGCACGCTCGACTGCGGCACCATGAACTTCGGCGAGGGCGACTACGTCATGACCAATTCGCCGGCCACGCTCACCGAGATGGCCCGCCAGGTTCGGGACCTCGGGGTGCGACCCGAACTGGAGCTGTTCGATCTCGGCCATCTGAGCTTTGCCCGGTGGCTCGTCGCTGAGGGTCTGGTCGTCGACCCGGTGATGGTTCAACTCTGCATGGGCATCCCGTGGGGTGCTCCCAACGACATGAACTCGCTGATGGCGTTCGTCAACAATCTTCCCGACGACTGGACGTTCTCGGCGTTCTCCATCGGCCGGGATCAGCTCCCCTATGTGGCCGCGGCGGCGCTGGTGGGCGGCAACGTCCGGGTCGGCCTGGAGGACAACCTCTACCTGTCGAGGGGCAACCTCGCCTCCAACGCCGATCTGGTCCATCGTGCGGTGCAGATCCTGGAAGCGATGAACGTCGGGGTGCTCGGGCCCGAGGCGGTGCGCGACCAGCTGGAGCTCCGCTCGCCCTGACCGGCGGACTGTCGGTGGGCAGCCGCGAAACCGGCCGAACGATTCACGAAACGTCTCCGCGGGGCGCCAATCCGCTCGGCCAAGCGTTCGTGCGGTAGCACCCGGCCGGTGGCCGTGGGGCGGCCGGCACCGCTCGCCGTCCTCCAAACCCGCGTTTGGCTCTATGATTTGGCTCCTGGACAGGGAGGTCCGTCATGAGCCGAACGGCGTTTTACGAACGGTTGGCCGAGTCGCTGCGTGAGATCGAGGCCGACGGGTTGTGGAAGGCCGAGCGGGTGATCGTCTCGCCGCAGGGAGGGGAAATCGAGGTCGAACAGGACGGGGTCCGCCGATCGGTGCTCAACCTGTGCGCCAACAACTACCTCGGTCTGGCCGACCATCCCGAGATCAGGGCCGCAGCCCGAGCCGCCACCGACAGCCACGGCTTCGGCATGGCCTCGGTGCGGTTCATCTGCGGCACGCAGGATCTGCACCGCCGACTCGAGCACTCGATCGCGGAGTGGCTCGGCTGCGACGACGCCATCACCTTCGCCGCCTGTTTCGACGCCAACGGTGCGGTGTTCGAACCGCTTCTCGGCCCCGAGGACGCCATCGTGTCCGACTCGCTCAACCACGCCTCGATCATCGACGGCATCCGGTTGTGCAAAGCGGCCCGCCACCGGTTCGCCACCGGCGACCTGGGCGATCTGGAGGCGAAGGTCGGCGAGGCCGAGGCAGCAGGAGCCCGCACGATCCTCATCGTCACCGACGGCGTCTTCTCGATGGACGGTATCACCGCAGACATCGCCGGGATCTGCGAGATCGCCGACCGGCACGGCTGCCTGGTGATGGTCGACGACTGCCACGCCACCGGTTTCATCGGACCGGAGGGTCGGGGCACACCGGCGCTTCACGGCGTGTCCGATCGTGTCGACATCGTCACCAGCACGCTGGGCAAGGCGCTGGGCGGTGGCATGGGCGGCTTCGTGGCCGCCCGGTCCGAGATCGTCGACCTGCTGCGTCAGCGGGCTCGCCCCTATCTGTTCTCCAACGCCGTGGCCCCCCCGTTGGTCGCCGGGGCGATCAAGGCGATCGAGCTGGCTCGAGCCGGTGACGACCTACGGGATCGGATCACCGCCAACGCCGCCCATTTCCGGTCGGCCATGGGTACGGCCGGTTTCACGCTCGCCGGCCACGGCCACCCCATCATCCCGGTGATGCTCGGCGACGCAGTGCTCGCCGCCGAGTTCGCCCGGCGGCTCCTCGACCGCGATGTCTACGTCACGGCGTTCTCGTTTCCCGTGGTGCCCCGTGACACCGCCCGCATCCGGACCCAGATGAGCGCGGCCCACTCCATCGAGCAGTTGGACCGGGCGATCGAGGCCTTCACCGCCGTCGGCCGCGAGTTGGAGGTTGTGGCATGATGCAGGCACTCCGCAAGACCGAGGCCGGACCGGGATTGGAACTCTGCGAGATCGAGCGGCCGGCCGTCGGCCCCGATGACGTGCTGATCCAGGTCCAGCGCATGGCCATCTGCGGCACCGACCTCCACATCCACCAGTGGGATGACTGGGCCGCTGACACCGTGCCCCCGCCCCTCACGCTGGGCCACGAGTTCATGGGAGTGGTGGCCGAGGTCGGCGATCACGTGAAAGGCATCGACGTCGGAACGCGGGTGTCGGCCGAGGGCCACATCACGTGCGGACACTGTCGCAACTGCCGGGCCGGTCGCCGCCATCTGTGCCGCAACACGGTCGGAGTCGGGGTCCAGCGTGATGGCGCCTTTGCCGAGTACGTGGCGGTGCCGGCCTTCAACGTCTACGAGATCCCGGATCACATCGACGACGACACCGCGGCCGTGCTCGATCCTCTGGGCAATGCGGTGCACACCGCACTG
>JBFHME010000059.1:0-19295 GCA_041594435.1 Acidimicrobiales bacterium | reverse complement strand
GGTACTCGGTACCTGCTCGTTCTATGAGATGTTCAAACGCGAGCCCGTCGGCAAGTACATGATCAACATCTGCACCAACATCTCCTGCCAGCTCAACGGTGGTGAGGAGCTGCTTCACCACGCGGAGCTGACGCTGGGGATCAAACCCGGCGGCACCACCGACGACGGCCTGTTCACGCTGGAGGATGTCGAATGCATCGCCGCGTGCACCGAGGCTCCGTGCCTGCAGGTCAACTACCGCTACGAGTACCGGCTGGACAACGAGGACTTCGACCAGATGATCTCCGATCTCCGGAGCGGCAAACGGTCCGACATTCCGACTCATGGCACGCTGGGTCGGATCCGCCAGCACATCGACTCCGATCGTGCGGCCGGTATCGAACCGCCGGAACGCACGGGCAAGCCCGACTGGTTCGCCTCCCGCGAACCGGTCGAGGAAGGGGCGTCCTGATGCCGGCTTTCGTCGCTTCGCCCCGAACGACGCGCCACGAGGAGCAAGTCTGATGGCCTCGAACGCATACGTCGCCCACGCCACCGGCTATGTCGACAACGAAGGGCCGAAGATCGTCACCTCGCGTTTCGGCGATCCGGAGAGCTACCGTCTGTCCAACTACGAGGACACCGGTGGCTACAACGCCCTACGGGCGGTCCTCAACATGGCGCCGGCCGATGTCCACGGCCAGGTTCGAGAGGCCATACTGCTCGGCCGCGGCGGTGCCGGATTCCCGGCCGGTGTCAAGTGGGGGTTCATGCCTCCGGTGTGGCCCCGCTATCTCGTCGTCAACGGCGACGAGTCGGAGCCCGGCACCTACAAGGACCGGCTCCTCATGGAACGCGACCCCCACCAGCTGATCGAGGGTAGCCTGATCACCTGTTTCGCTCTCGGCCTCAACACCTGCTTCCTGTACGTGCGGGGGGAGATGGCGCTGGCCCAGGAGCGAATCGCCCAAGCCCTCAACGACGCCTACGAGGCCGGCTACGCCGGCCGCAACATCATGGGCACCGACGTGTCCATCGACGTGGTGCTCACCTGGGGTGCCGGAGCCTACATCGTCGGTGAGGAGACCGCGCTCATCGAGTCGCTCGAAGGCAACCGGGGTATGCCCCGCCTGAAGCCGCCGTTCTTCCCGGCGGCCAAGGGCCTCTACATGAAGCCCACGATCGTCAACAACGTCGAGACCCTGGCGAACGTTCCGTGGATCGTGCTCAACGGCGCCGAGGCCTACAAGCAATTCGGCTCCGAACGTTCCCCCGGCACCAGGATGCTGGCCATCAGCGGCCACGTGAAACGACCCGGCGTCTACGAGGTCGAGCAGGGCAACGTCACCTTCCGTGATCTGTTCTACGGCGACAACTTCTGTCAGGGAATCCGTGACGACAACGAACTGAAGATGTTCATTCCCGGCGGCGGCTCGGCCCCGTGGTTCTTCGGCGAGCAGCTCGACCTGCCGCTCGAAGCCGCCGAGGTGGGCGCGGCCGGATCGATGCTCGGATCCGGTGCGATCGTCGTCATGGACGAGACCACCGACGCGGTCAAGGCCTGCCTGCGGGTGGTGCGGTTCTTCGCCCGGGAGTCCTGCGGTAAGTGCACCCCCTGTCGTGAGGGCACGACCTGGGAGGAGAAGATCCTTCAACGGATCAACGATGGCTACGGCCGCATGGAGGACATCGATCTGCTGCTGTCGATCGGCGAACAGATAAGCCCGGGGCCCTATCCCGTTGCCGCTCACGAGGAAGCCGGTATGGTCGCGGTGCCGTTCCCGCCGAAGCAGACCACGATCTGCCCGCTCGGCCCGTCGTCGGTCGCTCCGATCACCTCCGCCATTCGCCGTTTCCGCCACGAATTCGAGTCACGGATACCCTCGGTGTCCGAGCACGAGTTTCGCCCTGGCGGCGAAACGTCGGGACCCGTGGAATCCGTTGAGGAGGTGTCGGCGTGACGTCCACGGAGGCGACGACCGGTGTTCCGTTCACCCTCAACGGCCGCAATCTCGAGGCCGACGACGGCGAGCTGCTGATCGACGCCTGCGAACGCAATGGCGTCCACATCCCCCGGTTCTGCCATCACCCCCGGATGAAGCCGGTGGGCATGTGCCGCATGTGTCTCGTCGAGGTCGACACCGGCCGCGGCCCGGCGCTGCAGCCGAGCTGCATGCTGCCGGTCACGCCGGAGATGAAGGTCGAGACCGAATCCGAGGCCACGAAGAAGGCCCAGGACGGTGTGCTCGAATTCCTCCTGGCCAACCATCCGCTCGACTGTCCGGTCTGTGACAAGGGCGGCGAATGCCCCCTCCAGGACAACGCCTACTCCTTCGGCCCGGGCGAGACCCGCTTCGTCGAGGAGAAGCGGCACTACGAGAAGCCGATCCCGATCAGCGACCTGGTCCACCTCGACCGGGAGCGGTGCATCCTCTGCGATCGCTGTACCCGATTCGCCTCCGATGTGGCCGGCGATCCGCTGATCCACTTCATCGATCGGGGTTCGCAGACCCAGGTCAACACCTTCCCGGAGGATCCGTTCTCCTCCTATTTCAGCGGCAACACCGTGCAGATCTGTCCGGTCGGTGCCCTGACCGCGGCGCCCTACCGGTTCAAGGCCCGTCCGTGGGATCTGAACGCCGTGGAGTCGACGTCGACCGTCGACTCGACCGGTGCACGGATCGTGCTCCAGGCGTCGCAGAACGAGCTGGTGCGCATCGTCGGGGTTGATTCCGACGCGGTGAACTGGGGTTGGCTGTCCGACAAGGACCGCTTCATCTACGAGGCCAACGGTTCAGAGCACCGGGTGACCCAGCCCATGGTGGCCGACGGGGACTCCACCGATGGCGCGGCGCGCCATCGGCCCGTACGCTGGTCCGAGGCCACCAAACAGGCCGCCCGCGCTCTGCGAATCGATCCGGAGAAGGTGGCGGTCATCGGCGGTGCCCGTCTGAGCCTCGAAGGTCAGTATGCGTGGAGCAAACTCATCAAGGGCATCGTCGGGACCGACAACTTCGATGCGCAAGTGGGCGACGGTGTGCCCGCGGCCCTGGCCATGGGTCTCGATCGGCCGACGATCAATGAGGTCTGTCAACCGGGCGGCGTGATCGTTCTCGTCGGCCCAGACCCCAAGGAGGAACTGCCCTCGCTGTACCTCCGGCTTCGTCATGCGGTGATCGAGGACGGGGCGACACTCATCGAGGTGGGTCCGAGGGCGACCAGCCTGACGTCGCTCGCCGCTGTCAGCGCACGAGCGCTCCCCGGTACCGCCGGCCAGGTGATGGCCGCGGTCGCCGACGGACGCGTCGACGATCCGGTGGGTACGGTCGACGCCATCCAGCTGAGGGCCCTCCATGCCGCCCTCACCAGCGGTCGTCCGGTTTCGGTCCTGTTCGGTCGGGCCAATCTGGCTGAATCGGCTCGCTATGTCGCCGACGCCGTCGGTGCCGTTCGCCGCCTCGTGCCGGAGGCCCGCTTCCTGCCACTCCTTCGTCGTGGCAACATCCACGGCGCGCTCGAGATGGGACTGACCCCGGGGTTCCTGCCCGGTGGCGTCCGCAATCGACGTAGGCCGTTGGCCAACTGGCCGAGCACCCCCGACTTCGAGGGTAAGGACACCGACGGCATCCTCCGGGCGGCCGCCGCCGGCACGATCGAAACCCTGGTGCTGCTCGGGGCCGACCCGGTCGCCGACTTCCCGGATGTCGCGCTGGCCACCCGGGCCCTGGCGGAGGTCGACAACATCATCGCCGTCGACTGTTTCCTCACCTCGTCCTCGTCGCAGGCCGATGTCTTCCTCCCGGCGGCGATGGCCGGGGAGTACGACGGTTCGTTCATGAACATCGAGCGCCGGGTGAGCCCGCTGAGCGCCAAGGTGACCGCACCAGGGCTGTGCCGACCCGACTGGATGATCGCCGCCGAGTTGTCGTTCGCCGTCGGGCCCGATCTCGGGTTCGGCAGCCTGGAGGAGTTGCGATCGGAGATGAACGCGGCCGTCGGCAACCTGGCCGGTCTTTCGTGGTCGGATCTGAACACCGCGGATGACGGTCCGATACCGCCCCAGCAGCGCAACTGGGATCTCGACTTCGGCGACCCTGCGGCGCTCCCGCCCGTTTCGAGCTACGGCTTCCGTCTGGTCGTCGACCGCAAGCTGTGGGACACCGGCGTGATGGTGCAACACTCGCCGTCGCTCGCCGATCTCGCCTCACCGGCGATCCTGCGTCTCAACCCGGCAGACGTTCACCTGATGGATCTTGGCGACAACGACTACATCCGGGTCGATCAGGGTGATGCGGAGTTCGACGTCCGCTTCGTGGTCGACGACGCCGTGGCGCCTCGCACCGCCTGGCTGCCGGTCGGCCTGCCGGGCTTCGACGTCCGCCAACTCCTGGCCGCCGGACGGTCGATCACCAACGTCAGGCTGCAGAGCTCGGCCTTCGACGGCGGTTCGCTCGAGGAGCCGGATCAGATCGACGACGCAATCGCCACCGGAGACACGCCCGCCGTCGCAACGGGGGAGGAGAGCGATGGGTGATCCGTATCTGGCCGACGGCGTCGACCTCGGCGACGTCCTGCTGGCCGTTGGAAAGGCCGGCGTCGCCTTCGTCATCGTCCTCGTCTCCGTGATGTTGATGGTGTGGTTCGAGCGTAAGGTGGTGAGCCGCCTGCAGAATCGGATCGGGCCGAATGTCGCCGGTCCGTTCGGGCTGCTCCAGACCCTGGCCGACGGGATCAAACTGTTCTTCAAGGAAGACATCATTCCCACCAGGGCCGACCGGTTCGTGTTCCAGCTGGCCCCGTATCTGTCCCTGATCACGGCGATCCTGACGTTCGTGCTCGTCCCGATCGCCGGTGATTTCTCGGGAGGACGAGACGGCTCGGTCACCATGTTCGGCCGTCAGACCTACATCCAGGTGGCGGACCTCCCGATCGGCATCCTGTTCTTCCTGGCCATGAGCTCGCTGGCGGTGTACGGCATCATGCTGGCCGGCTGGTCGTCGGGCTCGAAGTATCCGCTTCTGGGCTCGGTGAGAGCCTCGGCCCAGGCCATCTCCTACGAGGCGGCCCTCGGACTTTCCCTGGCGTCGGTGTTGCTCGTTTCCGGGTCGCTGAGCACCCACGACATCGTGGTCACGCAGGCCTCCGGGGCGCTCGGCGGGATCGCCACCTGGAATCTGGTGGCCACTGCGTTCATCCCATTCGTCATCTTCCTCATCGCCGGCACCGCCGAGCTGAACCGCCCTCCGTTCGACCTGGTCGAGGCCGAACAGGAACTGGTCGGCGGTTTCCACACCGAATACTCGTCGATTCGTTTCTCGTTGTTCTATCTGGCCGAGTTCATGAACACCGTGACCATGTCGGCCATCATCGTCACCCTCTTTCTCGGCGGACCCGCTGGACCGAATCTCGGCTTCCTGCCAGGGTGGCTGTGGGGCTTCGTGTGGTTCTTCCTGAAGCTGCTGGTGTTCCTGTTCACGTTCGTCTGGTTCCGTGCCACGCTCCCTCGACTGCGCTACGACCAGCTCATGGATCTGGGCTGGAAGCTGTTGATCCCGATCTCGCTGGGCTGGCTGCTGATGCTGGCCGCCATCCGCCTCACCCAGACCGGTCGCATCGACATCGAGAACACCGGCGCCGACGTCTACATCGTGATCGTCCTGGGCATCGGTGTCCTGTTCATCGGCGGCCTCCTGCTTTCACTCGCCATCCGGGCCGCCCGCCAGGAGCGTCTGTCCGAAAAGGGTCTCGTCGCCGTACCGGTGGAAAGCCCGGTTGGTGTGGAAAGAAGCGTGAACTGATGGGCGTGTTCCTCGCGGGGCTCGGAACCCCGAGTTGCTGCGCAACTCGCAGCCATGAATCGGAGGTTCGCTGACGTGGGATATCTCGAGGGTTTCGCCGTCACCCTGAAGAAGATTGCGGAAGGCGTCACCACCCTCAACTATCGGGCCGGCCGGGGTGGCAAAAGCGACCTCAAGGCACCGAAACCCGAGCGGCTGCACGGGCGTCACGTCCTCAACCGTTACGAGGACGGGATGGAGAAGTGCATCGGTTGCGAGCTGTGCGCCGGTGTCTGTCCGGCCAACTGCATCTACGTCCGCGGCGCCGACAACCCGCTGGACGACCCGAAGTCACCCGGTGAACGGTACGGCTACGTCTACGAGATCAACTACCTGCGGTGCATCCACTGCGATCTGTGCGTGGAGGCCTGCCCGACGGAGGCGATCACCGAGTCGAAGCTGTTCGAGTTCTCGTTCACCAATCGCGACGACGCCATCTACACCAAGACCGAGTTGCTCGTCGGCGATGACGGCAAACCACGGCAGCTGCCGTGGGAGGATTGGCGTGAAGGCGAGGACGAACACACGTCCGGCTGGATGCGTGCCACCGCCCCCTCGGGCAAAGCCGAATTCGAAGGGGTTGTCGGCTGGTCGGGTGAACTCGGCTACGGCGTCCGCGCCCCGGAGGAGGGGCAACGAGCCGCGGCCGTCGACGTGGAACCACCAGCCGGCGCCGACGCCGATCACCAGGGGGGTCACCACTAGATGGTTGATGTCATCGTCTTCGCCGTCTCGGCCGTCATCATTCTCGGCGGCGCCCTCGGGGTGATCCTCAACAGCCACCCGGTGCGGGCGGCGCTGTCGCTCATCGCCACGTTCTTCGGCGTCGCCGTGCTCTTCGTGCAGCAGCAGGCGCACTTCCTCGCCGTGGTGCAGGTCGTGGTCTACGCGGGTGCCATCGTCGTGCTGTTCCTGTTCGTCATCATGCTGCTCGGTGTCGACCGGTCCGACGACATCGCCGAAGAACCGCTGGCCGGGCAACGGGTCACGGCACTCCTGTTGGGCGGGATGTTGCTGGCGCTGATTCTTGGTGGCCTGTTCCTGTCGGGCCCCGGGCTCGATAGCGGTGGCGCGCTGGCGCTGACCGGCCAGCCGTCCCAGACCGCCCCGGTCGGACAACTGGCGGAGTCGCAGTCCGACATCGATCTTCTGGCCGACGACCTGTTCACGCGCAACGTGTTGTCGTTCGAGGCCACGGCGCTCCTGTTGACCATCGCCACCGTGGGTGCCGTGGTGCTGGTCCGCAACCGCGGCGGCGAAGACCTGGTGGTCGATGAGCCCGGAACGGCGAAGAGGTAGGAGGTAAGGGGGAGAGATGGAAGTAACGGCAACCTGGTATCTGGTGCTGAGCGCCGTGCTGTTCGCGATGGGCTTTGTCGGTCTTCTCGTTCGCCGCAACCCGCTGATCATGTTCATGTGCATCGAGTTGATGCTGAACGCCGTCAACATCTCGTTCGTGGCCTTCTCCAATGCGTTGGACGATGTGGCCGGTCGAACGGCGGTGTTCTTCGTGTTGGTGGTGGCGGCCGCCGAAGTGGTGGTCGGACTTTCGCTCGTGGTGGCGCTGTTACGGCGCCGCCCCGCACTCTCGGTCGACGATCTCACGGCGTTAAGGGGCTGATCGTGCTCGATATCGCTTGGCTCATACCCGCCTTTCCGCTGCTCGGATTCGTTCTTCTGGTGCTGTTCGGCCGTCGGTTGGGCGAGCCGTTCGCCGGCTGGTTGGCCACCCTGGCCTCGGCCGGCTCGTTCGTGTCGACGGTCGTCGTGTTCTTCGGGCTGGCCGCGCTGGAAGCCGTCGATCGGTTCCATCTGGTGAAACTGTTCACCTGGGTCGACGTCGGTTCGTTCACCGTCGATGCCGGTCTGCTGGTCGATCCCCTGTCGATCACGATGTGTCTGTTCATCACCGGCGTCGGCACGTTGATCCATCTCTATTCGGTCGGCTACATGCACGGTGACCGGAACTACTCGAAGTACTTCATCTACCTCAACCTGTTCATCGTCTCGATGCTGCTGCTGGTCTTGGGTGACAACCTGCTCCTCACGTTCCTCGGTTGGGAGGGCGTCGGCGCCTGCTCGTACCTGCTGATCTCGTTCTGGTTCACCGACGAGTCCAATGCGTCGGCCGGTAAGAAGGCGTTTGTCACCAACCGCATCGGCGACTTCGGCTACATGGTCGCCACCTTCCTCGTGTTCGTGGGGCTCGGGTCGATCAACTACGACGACATCGCCACCCGGGCCGGGGAGCTCGGTTCCCGGTCGGCCACCCTGATCGTCGTGCTCTTCCTCCTGGCCGCCGCCGGCAAATCGGCCCAGCTTCCCCTGTTCGTCTGGTTGCCCGACGCCATGGCCGGTCCGACGCCGGTCTCGGCGCTCATTCACGCCGCCACGATGGTCACCTCCGGCGTGTTCCTGTTGACCCGCCTCAACCCGATCCTGGCCGAAGCCGAGGTGTGGAGCACCGGGCTGATCGCCTGGGTCGGAGCGCTCACCGCGCTGTTCGCGGCCACGGTCGCCGTCGCCCAGAACGACATCAAACGGGTCCTCGCCTATTCGACGGTCTCCCAGCTCGGCTACCTGTTCCTGGCCGTCGGGGTCGGCGGCTACGTGCCCGCCATCTTCCACATGGTCACCCACGCCTTCTTCAAGGCGTTGCTGTTCCTCGGTTCCGGTTCGGTCATCCACGGCCTCGGAGACGAGCAGGACATGCGCCGGATGGGCGGGCTGTCCAAACTCATGCCGATCACCGCCATGACCTTCATCGTCGGCTGGTTGGCCATCGCCGGGGTACCGCCCTTCAGTGGCTTCTGGTCGAAGGACGAGATCCTGCTCTACGCCTGGAACTACGACGGTCTGGGTGGGCCTGCCGGCGGCAAGGTGCTGTGGGCCATCGGTCTGGTCACGGCCCTCCTGACCGCGTTCTACATGACCCGACAGGTCATCCTCACATTCTTCGGCCGGACCCGCTTCTTCGATGTTCGAGCCGAAGAGATCGACACCGCCTGGGAGGCCAGGCTCGCTGCGGTCGACGAGTCGGTTGCCGAGGCGAACGCAGCCGAGGAGAAGGCGTTGGCCGCCGTCGACAAGGCCCGGGCCGAGGTTGCCAAGAAAGAGGACGCCGTGGCCAAGGCCACCGAGAAACTCGTCGCGGCCCGTGAGGCCGTCGAGGCGTCGGATCCCGCCGACGACGGCCACGCCAGACTGCTGAAGGCACTGGAGCGGGCCGAAGCGGCCGTGCCCAAGGCGGAAGACGGCGTGCTGAAGGCCGAGGAGAAGGTCATCGCCCTGGTGGCCGAGGTCGAGGAGGTGGCGGCTCACGCCAAATCGCTTCAGACCGCCCGTGTCGATCTGCGCAACGGGCGCCGGGCCACCGCGATGCCTCCGGAGCACGTCACGGCTCGAACCGGGGCACCGGTGCTCGACGACGAGCTGGTCGAGCACCTCCCCGAGTCGTACCACCACCGCCAGGAATATCACCCGCACGAATCACCCTGGACGATGACCCTGCCGCTGATGGTGCTGGCGGTGCTGGCCGCCGCCGGCGGTGGCTTGAACCTGCCGTTCACCTCCGACCTGCATTTCCTCGAGCACTGGCTGGAACCCTCGTTGTTCGGCCACGAGGTCCATGTGACGGCGGCGGCATCCACCAAGTGGATCCTCGCCGTGATCGCCGTGCTCGGCGGTTTGATCGCCATCGCGGCGTCGTTCCGGGTCTACCTGGCCGGTCTGATCGACCCGGCTCGTATCGAGGTCGAGGGCGCCGCCCGGGCCTGGTACCTGGATGAGACCTACGCCGGATTCTTCGGCGGACCGGGTCGAGCCTTCTTCTCCACCCTGGCCGGTTTCGACCGCGTCGTCATCGACGGAGCGGTCAAAGGCGTGGCCCGAGGCACGCTCGCACTGGGTCAGGGAATGCGAGCCCTGCAACCCGGGTTCGTTCGAAGTTACGCCCTCGGTATCGGGTTGGGTTCGGTGCTCGTGATGGTGTGGTTCCTGGGGAGGCTGTTCGTCTAGATGGGTATGACCTTGTTTGCAGCCGAGGCGGCCGGAGCCGCCGTCGAATTCCCGCTCCTTCCGACACTGGTCGCCGTGCCGCTAATGACGGTTGCGGTGCTTCTGGTTCTGCCGCCGAGCCGGGCCGACTATGTCAAACTGACCGCCCTGGTCGGTTCGCTCATCACCGGTGCCATCTCCGTCTACCTCATGTGGAACTTCGCGGTCGGTGAGGCCGGCTTCCAGTTCGTGTCCCGCTACGACTGGGGCGGACTCGGCCTCAGCCTGTTTCTGGGCGTCGACGGGATCTCCCTGTTCCTCGTCGTCCTCACCGGCATCCTGTTCCCGGTCTCCATCGTCACCTCCGATCCCCACCACGATCCGAAGCCCTACTACCTCTGGCTGATGCTGCTCATGGCCGGTTCGATGGGCGCCTTCCTGGCGCTCGATCTGCTGCTGTTCTTCATGTTCTTCGAGATCGTGCTCGTGCCGATGTACTTCCTGATCGGGGGCTGGGGCCACGGCGACCGCATCTCCTCGGCCATGAAGTTCTTCCTCTACACGATGGCGGCATCGGCGCTCATGCTGGTGGGTATCGCGTCGCTGGCCATCCTGGCCGCCCCGGCCGAGGGCCTGACGTTCGACGTCACGGTCCTCGCGCAGCACAACCTCGGCTCGCTGGCCTCCACCTTGATCTTCCTGTCGTTCGCCCTGGCCTTTGCGGTCAAGGTGCCGCTGTTCCCGGTGCATACCTGGCTGCCCGACGCCCACACCGAGGCCCCGACCGCCGGGTCGGTCATCCTGGCCGGGGTCATGTTGAAGCTGGGCACCTACGGCATGCTGCGGTTCGGGGTCTACCTGTTCCCCCAGGTTGTCAGCGACCTGGCTCCCATCTTCATCGGCCTCGGCGTGTTCGGCATCGTCTACGGTGCCGCCGTGGCCACCATGCAATCGGATCTGAAGCGTCTGGTGGCCTACTCGTCGGTGGCCCACATGGGCTTCATCGTGCTCGGCATCTTCGCGCTCAACAGCCAGGGCTTGTCGGGGTCGGTCATCCAGATGGTGAATCACGGCGTCTCCACCGGCGGCCTGTTCATCCTCGTCGGTTGGGTCTACGAACGGCGACACACCCGGCAGATCTCGGCCCTTGGAGGCCTCCAGAAGGCCGCGCCGTTGATGGCCGGGGTGTTCACCTTGGTGATGCTCTCCAGCATCGGCCTACCGGGGCTCAACGGGTTCGTCGGCGAATTCCTGATCCTGCTCGGTGCGTTCTCGGCCGCCCGGTGGTGGACGGTGGTGGCCGTGTCCGGTGTGATCCTCGCCGCCCTGTACCTGCTGTGGGCGTATCAGCGCAGCTTCCACGGTCCGGCCGAAGGCGACAACGCCACGATGCGTGACCTGTCGATCGGCGAGTTGCTGGGCATCCTGCCGCTGCTGGTGCTGATCGTGTTCATGGGCGTCTATCCCCAGCCGGTGCTGGATCGAATCGAGCCGTCGGTCGACGCGCTGATCGCCCACGTCGAGTCGAACGTCGAAGGCTTCGCCGAGGCCGAGCCGGAACAGGTCACGCGGGCCGGGGCCGAGGGGCTCGTGGCCGTCGCCCGTGACGTCGAGGAGGGCGCCGAGAGCGAGGACCACGGCGGTGAGGGCGAGGACCACGGCGACGGCACCGATCACGAGGAGGAAGGCGAATGATCGCTCAAGAAACCGTGCCGGTGCCTGACATCGCCTGGTCGCTGTTGTCGCCGTTCCTGGTGGTGGCGATCGGTGGCATCGTGCTCATCACCATCACCTCGGTGGCCCCGCCGCTACGCGGCCGAGGTTTCCCGGCCGCCTTCACGATTCTGACCGCGGCGGTCGCCGGGTTGTTGGTGCGGTGGATCTGGAACGGCTACGAGGGTCCCGAGCTCATCGTCGCCGACGCCCTGGCCATCGACCGCTTCACCATGTGGGTGTGGGGCACGATCTGCGTCGCCGTCCTCCTGGTGGCCGCCCTGTTCGACGGCTACCTGCGACGGGAGCGCTTCGACGGGCCCGAATGGTATGTGCTCATGCTCATGTCGGCCTCCGGCGGCATGCTCATGGCCGCAGCCCAGGATCTGATCCTCACGTTCCTCGGGCTCGAAATCCTGTCGATCGCCGTCTACGTTCTGGCCGCACTGCACCTGCGTCGCACCGACTCCCAGGAGGCGGCGTTCAAGTACTTCGTGCTCGGGGCGCTGGCCTCGGCCCTGTTCCTGTACGGCATCGCCCTGATCTACGGCGCCACCGGTTCGACCTCGCTGAACGCCATCGCCGCCGCCCGCAGCGAGAACGCCCTCGGTCTGAACCCGCTCGAGGACTCGTCGATGATTCTGGCCGGCATCGCCCTGCTGCTGATCGGGTTCGCCTTCAAGATCTCCGCTGCGCCGTTCCACATGTGGACGCCCGACGTCTACGAGGGTTCGCCGACTCCGGTTGTGGCCTTCATGGCCTCCGCGGTCAAAGTCGCCGGCTTCGCCGGTCTGGCCCGGGTGTTCTGGGACGGCCTCGGCTTCTATCATGCGGATTGGCGTCCCGTGATCTCGATTCTGGCGGTCACCAGCCTCGTCGTCGGGTCCTTCCTGGCGGTGGCTCAGACCAACGTGAAGCGGATGCTGGCCTACTCGTCGATCACCCACGCCGGCTTCATGCTCGTCGCGTTCGAGTCGCTGGCCGGCGGATCCCAAGGGTTCGTGGCCACCAACGAGGGACTGTTCCGCTCACTCGGTGGAGCCGAGGCGTTGCTGTTCTATCTGCTGGCCTACACGCTGATGACGATCGGGAGCTTCGGCGTGTTGACCGTGGCCGGTCGTCGAGGCGACGACGCCCACTCACTCGACGACTATCGGGGCTTGTCCAAGTCCCAGCCGTTGCTGGCGGGGCTCATGGCCGTCATGCTGTTCGCCCAGGCCGGTGTTCCGTTCACCTCCGGCTTCCTGGCCAAGTTCCGGGTGATCATCGCCGCCGCCGACAACGGCTCGTATGTGCTGGCCGGTTTGGCCATGCTGGCCGCCGTCGTGGCCGCCGTGCTCTACCTCCGGGTCGTCGTGACCATGTACATGGCCGACACCGGGGTGGCGGTGGCCCACGCGATCACCGAGGGCGATACGGAGTCCGACACCGATGGTGACGGCGAAGCCGCGGCCGGTGATGACGCGGGTGGTGTCGACGCCGAGGGAGAGCCTGCTTCGGACGGTGAGGTCCGCGTGCCCCGTGCGGCGTTGGCCGCCATCGTCATCGCCGTGGTCGGCACGATCGTGCTCGGCACGTTGCCGTGGGTCGGCCAGGACATGCTGCGTGACGCCGCGGCCGACCTCGTCCTCCTCCGCTAGAGCCAGGCGTTCCACGGGGCGTTGAACCGTCGCTGATTCCGGCGCGTGACGGCCGGTGTTCACGGCCGGATGCGGCACAGCTCGTCGAGCGCCCGGCCGGCCAGCGCCGTCTGGTCGGGCCCGAAGCCGTGGCCGACCAGGGGCCCGTCGAAGCCGTTGTCGACCAGCGCGGCCACGAACGCCGGTAGGTCGATCGCCCCCTGTCCGGGAGCCACCACCCGACCCCGCACGTCGATGTCCTTGGCGTGAGCCACCACCACGTCGGGGCCCAGCAGGTCGAGAGCCTCGGTGACGATCCCGGTCTGGCGTTCGAGGCCGGCCACGCCGATCAGGTTGGCGGCGTCGAGGATGATCTTCACGTGGTCGGCCTCGACCTCGTCGAGCAGTTGCCGGGCCACCCGGGCGTCACGGACGATGTTGCCGGGTTCGGGTTCGACGGCCAGCACCAGATCGAACGCTGCGGCCTCGGTCAGCGCCCAGTCGAGTTCGGCCCGCAGATCCGTCCAGGCGTCGGGTGAATCGTTGTCGCGGTGCGCAGCCCACTTGTCGGTCGGGTGGCGGGTGCCGGTGCACAGCGTCACGACCGGTGCGCCCATGGCGCGAGCCGCCCTCAGTACGTTGAGAAACCTCGGTCGCATCGCCCGGCGTTGCCCGGCGTCCGGATGGGCCATGTTGTAGGTGCCGGACAGGGCGGCCAGGGTGAGGCCGAGACGGGCCGCCTCTTCCCGGCCCTCTGTCAGTGCGGCCTCGTCCAACTCGTCGGGGAGGCTGTCCATGCCGAAGCTCAACAGGTTCATCTGGGCACCCCGGAACCCGTCGTGGTGGATCGCCTGCAGCACATCGGTCACCCGGTGGCCGGCATAGGTGCGGGAGAAGATGGCCGGATAGAGGGTCATGGGTGAGACGGCATGACGGCGGCCGCTACACCGGACCGGACACGGCGGCCAGATCGACGGGCCCACCCGACTCGGTCGATCGGCGGATGGCGACCAGGGCCCGGACCGAGGCCACGCCGTCGTCGATCGAGGCGCCGTTCATCGCCGCGCCGTTGGTGATCACGTCGGCGAAGGCCTCGATCTGACGGCGATAGAAGTGGCCGTCTGCTCCCAGGACCCGGTGGGAGCAGCCGTCGGCTTCCCGAAAGATGTCGACCTCGCTCGACTTGTAGAACCAGGGGTTGTGGATCCTGGCCACCACGCTGCCGTGCTGGCCGTAGATGTGGAATCCCTCGTGCCAGTCCATCCGCACCGGCAAGGTGAGGTCGAGATGGCCCAGTGTTCCGCTTTCGAAGTCGACGTCGACAAACCAGCACAGGGCCCCGTAGCGTTCGAGCAGCCGGGCGTGGACCGAGCGGATCGGCCCGCCGAGGTAGCGGGCCAGATCGACCAGGTGGCTGCCATGGGCCAACAGGTTGTAGCGATGCCGGTCGGCTCTGGGGTCACCGTCGGGGCGCAGCGCGCCCGCCCCCGAGCGGGTCAGGGGCTGAACGGCATCGGTCATGGTGTAGCGGTGGGTCGAATCGCAGTACCAGGCCTTCAACGCGAGCATCTCGCCCATCTCGCCGCTGATGAAATCGTGGGCGGATTGGATGCCGGGGTCGAACCGCAACATATGGCCGACCTGCAGAACGAGGCCCGACGCCTCGACGTCGTTGCGCAACTCCTCGACCTCCTCGACCGACACCCCGATCGGTTTCTCGCAGAACACGTGTTTCCCGGCGGCCAGCGCCCGCCGGGCCGCCGGTACGTGGAAGGCATCGGCGGTGGCGATGATCACGGCGTCGACGGTGTCATCGGCCAGCATCTCGTCGTAGTCGGTGTGGGTCCGCTCGGCGTCGTAGTGGTGGCCGAACCGTTCGGCCAGGTCCTCATCGCGATCACAGACCGCGGCCAGCGACACGTTCCGGCCCTTTTGCACCGACTCGAGATGGGCCAGTTGGGCGATGGGACCACAACCCAGCACCCCCACCCGCAGCGGACTCGAGTCACGCATCCGGCGGTCCTGGATCAGCCGCCGGAGGCGGCCGAATCGCCGTCGGCGGCGGCGACCAGACCGTCATACGGATCGTCGAGCCAGCCGTCGGGCAGCGCCACCACCTGCGGTCCGCGGGTGTGGCCGCGGGCGACCCGAAGGTTCTCCGGGGGCAGGGGAGCGTCGGGCAGGGTGGCCAGGAGGTCGCCGAGTTCGTCGAGGCTCTCGACCCGGCCGAGTCGGCCTCGGATCGCCCCGCCGACGGGGTACCCCTTCAGGTACCAGGCGGTGTGTTTGCGGAACTCACGGACGCCCTTGTGGGGACCGAACCAGTCGACCAGCAGCCCGGCGTGCTCGATCATGATCTCCCGCACCTCGGCCACGGTCGGTGGTTCGGGGATCGGGCGGCCCTCGAAGGCGGCGGCCAGCTGACCGAACAGCCACGGCCGACCGAGGCAGCCGCGACCGATGACGACCCCGTCGCAGCCGGTCCGGTCCATCATGGCGACGGCGTCGGCGGCCTCCCAGATGTCGCCGTTGCCCAACACCGGTATCGAGGTCACGGTTTCCTTCAGGCGGGCGATCGTGGACCAATCGGCGTCGCCGGAGTAGAGCTGGGCCACGGTCCGGCCGTGAAGGGCCACCGCCGCTGCGCCACAGTCCTCGGCGATGCGGCCTGCGTCGAGATAGGTCACGTGGTCGTCGTCGATCCCCACTCGCATCTTCACCGTGACCGGCACGTCGCCGGCGTTGTCGACCGCAGCGGAGATCACGGCTTCGAGGAGGCGATGCTTGAAGGGCAGGGCGCCACCCCCGCCGTGGCGGGTCACCTTGCGGACGGGGCAACCGAAGTTGAGATCGAGGTGGTCGATACGGTCCTGCTCGACGAGCCGCCGCACCGCCTGTGCAACGTAGGTCGGGTCGACACCGGCGAGCTGCAGACTTCGAGGGGTCTCGTCGGGAGCGAAGCTGGCCAGATGATCGGTCTTCTGGTTGCCCTCGCACAGGGCTCGGGCCGAGATCATCTCGCTCACGTACAGCCCGGCCCCGAAACGACGGCACAACCGTCGGAACGGCGCGTTGGTGACACCGGCCATCGGGGCCAGCACCACCGGCATGTCGACCGTGATCGGGCCGATCGTGAGGGGTCGCAGCTCGACGAGAGTCATCCCCTCAAGGGTAGGCGTCTCCGGGCGACGCCATGGCGCCCGGAACCGATTAGGGTAAGAGGATGGCAGGCGCCCGAGTCGAGGTTTTGGTGCAACCGTTCAAGGAGAACGATCCCGGACCTCACGTCATCGCCGCGGTCGAGGCCCTGAGCGCGGCCGGCCTGAATCCGGACATGGGTCCGTTCGCCACCTCCGCCGAGGGTGACCTGGACGCCGTGGTCGACAGTGTGACCGCGATGTTGCGCGCCGCCTTCGCCAACGGTGCGACCTCGGTCCAGCTCCACCTCGCCAGTACCGGCGACGCAAACGCCGGTGACCCGGGCCAGGCCACTGGCTGATCTCGCCGGATCGCCCGGTCCCGACGGTCTCGTCGACCTGGTCGTGGCCAATGCCGGTCTGATCGCCACGGTCGACGACAACCGCCGCGAGATCTCCGACGGCTGGATCGCCGTGTCCGGCGGGCTGATCACCGCCGTCGGCCGTCACGCGGCCACGCCGCCGCCGCCCGGTGTCCGAGTTGTCGACGCCGGCGGCGGATTGGTCACCCCGGGATTGGTCAACACCCACCATCACCTCTACCAGAACCTGACCAGAGCGTACGCGCCGATGACCTCGGCGCCGCTCTTCGGCTGGCTACAAACCCTCTACCCGCTGTGGCGGGCTCTCGACGAGGAGGCGGCGCACGTATCGGCCTGGGTCGGGCTGGCCGAGCTGGCGCTGAGCGGGTGCACCACCTCGACCGATCATCTCTACCTCCACCCGGGCGGCGGCGATCTGATCACGGCCGAGATCGAGGCGGCGGCCGATCTGGGCCTGCGGTTTCACCCGACGCACGGGTCGATGAGCCTGTCGGTGAAGGACGGCGGGCTGCCGCCCGACGATGTGGTCATGGCCGAGGAGACCATCCTGGCCGAAAGCGAACGCCTGGTGGCCCTCCACCACGACCGGGCCCACGGCGCAATGACCCGTCTGGCCCTGGCCCCCTGCTCGCCGTTCTCGGTGACGCCGGATCTGATGCGCCGGACGGCCGAGCTGGCCGAGCGCCTGGATGTTCGCCTCCACACCCATCTGGCCGAGAACGCCGAGGACGACGAGTTCTCGATGGCCACGTTCGGCCGCCGCTGCATCGAGCAGTTCGAGGAGGTCGGGTGGTGCACCGACCGCAGCTGGGTGGCCCACTGCGTCCGACCGAACCCCGCCGAAATCGCCCGTCTGGGTCGGGCCGGCGTCGGGGTGGCCCACTGCCCGAGCTCCAACCTGATCCTGGCCTCGGGAATCGCCCCGGTCGTCGATCTGCGGGCGGCCGGCTCACCGGTGGGATTGGGCTGCGACGGCTCGTCGTCGGCCGACTCGGCCTCGCTGTGGCTCGAGGCCCGCCAGGCCCTGCTGCTGGCCAAGCTGCGCAACGGCGCCGATTCGATGACGGCTCGCGATGCCCTGGAGATCGCAACGAGGGGAGGGGCCCGCTGCCTCGGCCGTGATGGCGAGCTCGGGTTGATCGCCCCCGGCGCGGTCGCCGACATCGTCGTGTGGCGCCTCGACGGCCCGGCGTTCGCCGGAGTGCTCGACGACCCGATCGAGGGTTGGCTTCGTTGCGGACCGATCGGGGCCCACCACACGATCGTCGACGGCGAACCGGTGGTCGCCGACGGGCGGATCGTGTCGCCTCGTCTCGATGAGATGCTGGCGTCCCACCGGCGCATCGCCCGCCGTTTCCAGCCGAGCTAGATCAGCCGGACGGGCGAGCCGGCAGCGCACGGGGGCGACATCCGCACCGGGTCACATCGTGAAACACTGTGGCCATGAACGTGAATGTGATCGCCCGTGGGAGCGTCCGAGTACTGTCGGCGGCACTCCCGGCACTCCTTCTCACCGCGGCGGTGGCCGGGTGCAGCGGGTCCGAAGACGGCGCCACCGACATCTCGACCGACGAGACCAGCGAGACCACGGACACCTCCGAGGCAACCACCTCCGAGCCGACCGGGACGACCGGCACGGCCGAGACGACCGACACCTCCGACACGACCGCGGCGCCGACCACGACGGCGACAACCGCTTCCACGGTGTCGACCGGTTCGAGTGACCAGGCCGGGGCCCCGGTGCCGGACGGATCGGGCTGCTCGCCCGGCTACGTCGACACTCTGCCCGACGGCCTCTGGTTCGGCTACGCCTCGTCTCGGGAAGCCGATTCGTTCTCGTTCGACCTGGCCTGCTGGTTCACCGGTGACGACGCGGTACTGGCCGCCAGGCAGGACGGTGCCGAGAGCCCGCCGCCCAATGATTACCACATCCGCAACGACAACACCGCCGAACGGCTCCTGATCCCGGCACCCGACGTCACGGTCGAATTCCTGGGCAATCCCGGCGATCCGGCCAGCGCCGAGATCGTCGACTACCCGACCTGGGTCGCGGTGGCAACGGACCGCGCCTTCGAACCCGCTGTGTGGGTCGAGATCGAAGACGGACTCGTCGTCACCATCAAGGAGCAGTATCAGCCCTAGCGGTGGTCGCCACACCCGAGGCGGACCGGAGGCCGGCCAGCACCCGATCGGGCGTGAGGGGGAACTCGGTGAACCAGACCCCCGTGGCGTCGTGCAGGGCGGCGACGACGGCCGGGGCGTAGGTCATCATCGGCATCTCGGCCATACCCCGGGCGCCCCACGGGCCTCGAGGGTCGGCGAGCTCGAGGACCACGCTGTTGATCTCGGCCGGCATGTCGCCGATTCCGGGAATGAGGTAGGTGCTGAACCGGGGGTTGAGCACCCGCCCCTCGGAAACCCGGAGCCGTTCGCTCAACGTGTAGCCGTGGGCCTGGGCCACCGCCCCCTCGATCTGACCGACGACAAGCGCCGGGTTGATGGCCCGCCCGACATCGTGGGTGCTGGTCACCCGGTCGACGACGATGTGGCCGGTCTCGACGTCGACGGTCAGCTCGACGGCCTGAGCCACATACCCGTAGGTGAAGTTCGGGTTGCAGACCCCGGTCTCGG
>JBFHME010000058.1:0-19394 GCA_041594435.1 Acidimicrobiales bacterium | reverse complement strand
GCCGTTCTCCGTGTCGGCCAAAGCGCTGATCAACAACGACTCCCGGGGCTTCGTGAAGATCGTGTCCGACCCGGCCACCGGGGTGGTCATGGGTGGCTCCATCGTGGGCCGTCACGCGGCGGAGCTGATCTCGGTGCTGGCCCTGGCCGTCACCGCCGGTTTGACGGTCACCGATCTGGTGGAATCACTGTTCGTCCACCCGGCGCTGGCCGAGGTGCTGGGCGAAGCCGCGGAGTAGCGGCGACTCACTGAAGGGGGAGAGCGTGAACGTGTACCTACTGGCCGCCCAGGAAGGGGAGGAGGTCAGCGAGTTCATCGCCCAGGAGTCGGCGGTGGTCATCATGCTGGCGATTGCCGCTCTGGTGGCGGTCGTGGCCAAACGGCTGAGGTTCCCGTTCACCGTTGCCCTCGTCGTGGTCGGTTTGCTGGCCAGTGTTCTCGGCGAAGTGGTTTCGGTCGACGTCTCGCCGGATGTGATCCTGTTCCTGCTGGTTCCACCTCTGCTCTTCGAGGCCACCCTGCAGTTGCCCTGGCCCAAGCTGCGCGCCGATCTGGTGCCCATCATGCTTTTCGCCATGGTCGGAACCGCCGCGGGCACCATGGCCCTCGGTGCTCTCGTCCACGTCACCGTGTCGGTGCCGTGGGCGGCGGCTTTCGCCTTCGGCGCTCTCATTTCCGCCACCGACCCGGTGGCGGTCATCGCCCTGTTCAAGACGCTCGGAGCGCCCAAGCGCCTGTCGGTGCTCGTGGAGGGCGAGTCGCTGTTCAACGACGCAGTGGCCGTCGTGGCCTTCGGCCTGGCCGTCACGGCCGCGGCCGGCGACAAACCGTTCACGCTGGGCGGTGCCGTGACCGACTTCGTCGTCGTGTCGGCCGGTGGCCTCGGGATCGGCCTGATCCTCGGGTACCTGGTCAGCTCCGTCTTTCTCGCCCGGGTCGACGACCCGCTGATCGAGACCTCGACGACCCTGGCCCTGGCCTATGGCTCGTTCCTGCTCGCCGAGGAGTTCGGCATCCTCATCGGCCGGGATCTTCATTTCTCCGGCATCCTGGCCGTCGTTACCGCAGGGCTGATGGTGGGCAACGTGGGGATGCACAACACCTCACCCTCGACCCGCCTGACCCTCGAACACTTCTGGGAGCTGCTGACATTCGTTGTCAACTCCATGGTGTTCCTGGTCATCGGTCTGGCCATCAGCCTCGACGACCTGGCCGAACACTTCACCGCCTTCGTCATCGCCATCGTCGGGGTACTGGTACTGCGGGCCGTTCTGATTCACGGCCTGTCCGCCGTTTCCGCCTGGGCGCAGCCCGACCGCACGATTCCCAAGCCGTACCGCCACGTGATGGTGTGGGCCGGGTTGCGGGGCGCCATCTCGCTGGCCCTGGTGTTGACGCTCGACAACACGGTGTTCGACCAGGAGACCGTCGACACGCTGCAGGTCATGACCTACGGCGTCGTGCTCTTCACCCTGTTGATCCAGGGCACGACGATCTCACGGTTCATGGAACGACTCGGCCTGGCTGACAAGATCGACACCGAGCTGACCCAGCAGCGCCACCAGGCAAGGATCTACATGGCTCGAGCCGGACAGACCGAAATGGCCCGTCTCGGCGCCGACGGCGTTTTGTTCAACGACATGGCCACCTCCCTCAGTCGCACCTACCAGCGGGACATCACCGAGCACATGGATCGCCTCCGAGCACACATCTCCGGTCATCCGGAGCTGGAGGTGTCGATGTTGCTGCAGGCTCGCCGCGACGCGCTGGTGGTCGAGCGGTCGGCGCTGAACGAGATCGTTTTCTCCGGCCTCATCGATCCTCAGGTGGCACACGATCTGACCATCGAACTCGACAACCGGATGGCCGCCCTCGACCTTCTGGAGGAACGCTGGGAATCCGACCCGCTGCCCACATTCGATTCGAGTGCCGACGGGAGTGTCGATGTCTGACGAGGTGGTCTACGTGTCCTGGGGCGGCACCGGGCGGGGCGCAACGCTCCGGGTGGCGATGGAGCGGGCTTCGAAGTCGGGCCGGGGTCTCCTGTATCTGGCCATCCTGGACGACGCCACGTTCGCCGACCTCGACGAGGCATTCCTCGCCGTGGTGAAGAACGAGTTGGCGTGGTTGCTCGACGCCCAGCTCGAGGTCACCAGGACCCAGCTCGGCGTCGACGACCTGCCGCTTCGGGTTCTGATTCGTGGTGGGGATGTTGCCGATCAGGTGGCCGACGTCGTGACGACGATGGGGGACACCGAGGTCATCATCGGAGCCCCGGTTCCGCTCACGGGTCACGGATCGATCGGGTCGTTGATGGATCTGATCCGCAGCCGGGTCACGGTACCGGTCGATCTGGTCACTGCCGACGAAGACGGCGTCAACCGGGCGTAGGGCCCGAACCGGCGGTTCCCCGCGCAGGAGACGGGGCGGTGCCCACCTGGTGCGCACCGAACGGCCGGGGTCAGTCGATGACGACCACGACGTCGCCGCCGCTGACCGACTGGCCCGGCTTGACGCGGACCTCCTTGACCGTGCCCGACTTCTCGGCCGCCACGTTGTTCTCCATTTTCATGGCCTCGAGCACGATCACGGTCTGACCGGCCTCGACCTCTTGGCCCACGTCGACCAGGACCTTGACCACCGTGCCCTGCATCGGCACGGCCACCTGCCCCGAGCCGCTGCCACCGGTGGCGCCGCCACCCGAGGAGCGACGTTTTGGCCTGCGGGCCGACGGCGCCGCCGTCGCCGCCATCGCCGACTCGGGAACCCACATCGACACGCTGAACCGCTTGCCGTTGACCTCGATGTCGACGTCTCGGCGTACTTTGGCCTCCGGCTCGTCGCCATCGCCGGTCTCGGTTGCCGGCGGGTCCTGGCCGACACCCGACAGGTCGAGGACCTCCTCGACCCACTTCGTCGAGTGGGCGGCGGCGGCGAAGTCGGGGTGGTCGAGGATCGCGATATCGGCCGGGATGGTGGTCTTCACGCCCTCGATGCGGAACTCGCGCAGGGCCCGTAACGTGCGGGCGATCGCCGTCGGACGGTCGACCCCCCAGCAAATGAGTTTGCCGACGAGGTTGTCGTAGAACTGGCTGATCTCATCACCGGCCTCGTAGCCGCCGTCCCACCGGGTGCCGAAACCCGACGGCGGGGTGAGCGAGGTGATTCGGCCGGGGGAGGGGCGGAAGGCCCCGCCCGCCGGGTCTTCGGCGTTGATCCGCACCTCGATGGCGTGACCGGTGAGCGTGACGTCGTCCTGGGTGAACGGCAGCTTCTCACCGGCCGCCACCCGGATCTGGAGGTTGACCAGGTCGAGGCCGGTCACCATCTCGGTGACGGGGTGTTCGACCTGAAGTCGGGTGTTCATCTCGAGGTAGTAGAAGGCGCCGTCCTCGTAGAGGAACTCGACGGTGCCGGCGTTGGTGTAACCGCAGCCTTGGGCCACCTTGACCGCGGCCTGCCCCATGGCGTGGTAGGTCTCATCGGGTATGTCGGGGGCCGGCGCCTCCTCGATCAGTTTCTGGTGCCGACGCTGAGCGGAACAATCTCGGGCCCCGAGGTAGACGGCATTGCCGTGGGCGTCGCACAGCACCTGGATTTCGACGTGGCGTGGCTTGGTCAGGTACCGCTCGACGTAGCACTCGCTCCGCCCGAAGTACGACTGGGCCTCCCGCTGGGCCGACTCCAGCGCGGCGGCGGCGTCGGCGGCCGCGGCCACGACCTTCATCCCTCGACCACCTCCGCCGAAGGCGGCCTTGATGGCCACGGGCCAGCCGTGCTCGTTGCCGAACGCCTCGACCTCGGAGGCGTCGGACAGGAACTCGGTGTTGCCGGGCACACCTCCGACATCGACCTTCTCGGCCGCGGCCCGGGCGCTGATCTTGTCACCCATCACCTCGATCGACTCGGGCGGAGGGCCGATGAAGGCGACGCCGCGGTCGGTGATGGCCCGGGCGAAGTCGGCATTCTCGGAGAAGAAGCCGTAGCCCGGATGAACCGCCTCGGCCCCCGACCGCTCGATGGCGTCGAGAATGGCGTCGGTGTTCAGATAGCTTTCGGCCGGGGTCTGACCGCCGAGGGCGAAGGCCTCGTCGGCGAGTCGGACGTGCAGCGAATCACGGTCGAGTTCGGAGTAGACGGCAACGGTGCCGATCCCCATTTCCTGACAGGCCCGGATGACCCGGACCGCGATCTCACCGCGATTGGCAATCAAGACTTTGCTGAACACACGCCTAATGTAGACACTTATGCTGGGCAACGCAGAACCTTGGTCGCCGAACGGCGGTGCGCGACGACTGGGCGCCACCCGATTCACCGATGTGCGCTATGTCGACGAGACCGGTTCGACCAACGCCGACCTCCTTGTCGCCGCACGGGGCGGCTCGAAGGGCCCGGTCGTGCTGGTCACCGGACACCAGACCGCCGGTCGTGGCCGCCAGGACCGATCCTGGTTCGACGAGCCCGGCGATTCGCTGCTCGTGTCGGTACTCGTGACCGCCGAGCGGTCGTGGGCCGAACTCGTGCCTCTGGCCACGGGCCTCGCCGCCACGAGGGCGGTTGACCGCTACCTCGGCTCGTTGACCGACGCCACCACCGGCGGGGGCCGGCCGCCCGAAGCGGTCGCGCTCAAATGGCCGAACGACCTGCTGGTTCCGTCCCTCGAGGAGCGAAAGCTGGCGGGGATTCTCGTCGAGTCGACGCCGGGACCGGAGTCCGGCTCACTGGCGGTGGTCATCGGCATGGGTTTGAACATCCGCTGGTCGTCGGAACCACCGGCCGAGGTGAGACGGCGGGCCACCACCCTGGCGGCCGTGACCCGGGAGCTCGCAGGAACGGTGCTGCCCGACGATGCGCCGACCGGGCTGCTCGTCGAGTACCTCCGAGCCCTCGACGACGCGCTGACCACGCTGGCCGGACCCGACGGGCGGCGGGCGACGATCGCCGACTACCGGCGACGCTGTGTCACCGTTGGTCGAACCATCGACCTCGTGACCCCGACCGGGGAGATCGCCGGCCTGGCCGTCGGTATCGGGGACGGCGGCGAGCTGCTGGTGGAGTCTGCCGACGGCACCGTCCGGGCGGCCACGGCCGGGGACGCCCACCACCGCCGGTCCACCTGAGCGGCGCCGAGGCGACGGGGGCCGGTCGCAGCCGGTCGGTGAGCCTACAATCGCCGCGATGAGCGATCGCCCCGTTGCAGACACCACGAACAGCCGCGCCGAGGATTTCGAGAACAGCGTCGAGATTCCGATGCTGATCCTGTCACTGCTGATCCTGCCCGTCGTGATCATGCCGTTCGTCGAGGACCTCAGCGCGTCGTCACGTCGGGCGCTGAACGTCCTGGGCGTGGTCATCTGGGTGGCATTCGCCGTGCAGTATCTGGTGCTGCTCGCGCTGTCGGATGATCGGTGGCACACGATCCGAACCCACAAGCTGGATCTGCTGTTGGTGGCTCTTCCGTTCCTCCGCCCGCTTCGAGTCGTTCGCATCGTGCGGATGGCTCAGGCCGGTGCCGGCTTCACCAAGGTCGCCCGGGCGTTTCGCTCGTTGACGCTGCGGCCCGGGTTCATCACCACGGTCAGCACCGTGACCGCCATGATCCTCCTGGGTGGTGTCCTGGTCGCCATCGCCGAGAACGGGCAACCGGCCAGCACCATCGGGTCATGGGGCGATGGGCTGTGGTGGGCGTTGGTCACCTGCACGACCGTCGGATACGGCGACGAGTTCCCGGTGACGGGAACCGGCCGGTTCATTGCCATCCTGTTGATGCTCGGCGGAATCAGCGGACTTTCGGTGATCACGGCCAACGTCGCCGCCTACTTCGTGAGCACCGACGACCAGGACGATGACACGATGACGGATCGGCTCGACCGCATCGAGAGCCACCTCGGCGAGCTCACCAGACAACTCTCGGAGGCGGCCCGAGGCGTCGACGGCGTGGCCGACCGCCACGCCTGAAGCCCGCCCGACCGGGGTTGCCGGCGCCACGGCGGGTGAACCGTCGGATCAGGCTCAAGAACACACCGTCCGTGCCGAACTAGACCTCAATGTTCTATCGGGATGATGCGTGCCATGATGGGGCCGAGCGCCGAGCGCGCCCGGCCGGCGGAACCGGCCCCGGCTTGGCCGCGGTACTGGTCGTCTTCATGATCGTCGTCGGTGCCACAGCGCCCGCCGGTGCCCAGGACGGGGGAGGAAACACCACCTCCTCGACGAGCTCGTCAGCGACCACTGCGCCGCCGACGACCGCGACATCGCAGCAAACCGGCAGCACCGCCACTGATCCGGGCCCGTCGACCAGCGAGGCGACGACCACCAGCGGCCCGACCACGTCGACCCCTGCGTCGACAACCGGGCCACCGCCGCCGGGGAACCCCGACGAGGCGAGCACCACCGAGGCGACCGACCCGGATTCGACCGAAACCACCGACCCGCTGATCGATGAGGCTCCGGCTGACGATCCGCTCGATCCGAACATCACCGTCCCACCGCCCTCGGGAGCCGACGCCGCGGTCGACTTCGCCCCGGTACCGATTCTGTGGAGCAGCGTGCGGGAAGCCGAGGCGAAGTGGGCGGATGCGTTGACGGCCAAGGTCGAGGCCATCGTGGAGGTCCGCACGTTGAGGCTCCGCGCCAAGGAACTCGACGCCCGACAGCAGGAACTCGAGGAGCAGACCCGACTCACGATCAACGAGCTGGCCGAAGCCACCGAGCGGCTTCGGGCCAGAGTCGTGCGGGGCTTCGTGCAGACCTCGAGCGGCAACGCCACCGGCGCCGGTATGAGCACGCAGTTGATGCGGAGCCGTGACGTGCTGATCGCTCAACGCAAGAGCCGACTGATCGGGGCCGCCGTCGACGTCGACCAGGTGAGCCTGGCCGAGCTGGCCGAGCTGCGATCGGCGCTCGGGACCTCGGCCTTCGAACTGCTTCGTCGCTCCGGCGTGATCGACACCTCGATCCGTCGGGCCGAGGGTGTGGCGGTCGAACTCGACGCCGCCGTCGACCAGGCCACGATCGAGCTTGAGGCCTTCAAGGCGGGCAGCGAGATCTATGTCGACGGCGTCGTGTTCCCGATCGCCGGCCCGTATTCGGTGCCCCTGATCAACAGCTTCGGCTACCCCCGCATGCCGGGGACACCGGACGCCCACGCCCACGAAGGCATCGACATCTTCGCCCCTCGTGGGACCCCGCTGGTGGCGACCGAGCGTGGTGTCGTCGGCCGGGTCGGGGTCGGTCGGCTCGGAGGCTTGAAACTGTGGCTCCGGGGTGAAAGCGGCGCCGACTGGTACTACGCACACCTCGACGGCTTTGCTCCGGGCCTGTACAACGGTCAGATCGTGGAGGCGGGCGAGCTCCTCGGCTATGTCGGCAACACCGGCAACGCCGTTGGGACCCCACCCCATCTCCACCTCGAAATCCATCCGAACGGCGGTGCCGCCGTCAACCCGTACCCGCTGCTCAAGGTCGTGTCCGACCTCGATCTGAAGTCGGCGGTCGCTGGAACCGATCGGGGATTCCGCTACCGGCCGGTCGTGGCCGAGCGTCCGGAGGAGACTCCGGCGTCGACCTCGACGTCCACGACGGCGCCGTCGACGTCGACCTCGTCGCCACCCACGACCACCGCCGCGGCCGAAGCCTCCCCGTCTTCGACCCGAGCGACCACGCAGTCAACGACGACCACGGCAACGACCTCGACAACGGTGTCGACGAAACGGGCCACGAGGACGACAGCCGGCGGGCCGGAACCGACGACCGACGACTAGTTCGGCCCGTCATCCTTCCCAGCCAGGACGGCGCGGGCCGCCCACCGGCCACCACGGCGGGTCAGCTCGACCTCGAGCCCAAAGAGCTCCGACAGCAGGTCGGCGTCGAGCACGTCGTCGATCGGACCACGGGCCGTGATCCGCCCCCGGGACAGTGTCAGCAGATGGGTCGTCGACGAGGGGATGTCCTCGACGTGGTGGGTGATCAGTACCGTCGGCGGACCGTCGGCCGCCAGATCGTCGAGCGCCTCGATCAGCGCCTCCCGCCCGCCCATGTCGAGGCCGGCGTTGGGTTCATCGAGCAGGAGCACCTCGGGATCGTTGACCAGCGTCCGGGCCAGCAGCGTGCGCTGTCGCTCGCCACTGGACAGGCCGCTCAGGCGCCGGGACCCGAAATCGGGGAGTCCAACGCGTTCGAGCAGCTCGTCCGCCCGGCGGCATTCGGCTTCGGTGTAGCGGTGCCACCAGGGCTCCAGCGCCCCGTGGATTCCACACCGTACGATCTCGTTGGCCGTCAACTGCGGCCGCAGCTGGTCGAGCAGGGCCGCCGAGGCCCATCCGACCCGGGAGCGCAGCTGCCGGAGGTCGGTCCGGCCAAGCTCGCCGTCGAGCACCTTGACCGTTCCCTCGGTGGGGTGCAACATCATCGACGCCACCTGTACCAGCGTGCTCTTGCCGCTGCCGTTCGGGCCGATCACCACCCACCGCTCGCCGGGATGGACCGACCAGTCGAGCGGGCCCAGGATCTTGGATCCGTCGACGACCACCGAGATCTCCGTCAGCTCGAGCACCGGTCCTGTCACCGTTTGCAGGGTAGTCGCTCCGGCTCCGGACCTTCACCGCCGGTCTGCGCCTTTCGAGCGGATAGAGTGGTTCCTCGTCGGTTGTGACCGGCCCTGATCAAACATGCCTCTCACCGTCGGTCTCCCTATCATCGCAGTCCTGCTTGCAGCCAACGGATTCTTCGTGGCGGTCGAATTCGCGCTCGTGGCCGCGGATCGCTCCAAGCTGCAGTCGATGGCCGAGGAAGGGCGCTTCTCCGCTCGGGCCGCCATGAACGCCCGGAAACGCCTGTCCTTTCATCTTTCGGCCGCTCAGCTCGGCATCACCGTCACCAGCCTGATTCTGGGTTTTCTGGTCGACGATCTCATCGGTCCCCTCATCGACCCGATCCTCGATCCGATCCCGGTGCTCAACGGCCCGACCTCCTCGGTCATCGTGGCCCTGGCCGTGGCCAGTGCCTTCCAGATGATCATCGGGGAGCTGTTCCCCAAGGCGCTCGGTATCTCGAGGCCCGAAGCGGTGGCGATGGCGCTGGCCCCGATCGCCCTGGTGCTCCACGGCGCCTTCAGTCCGGTGATTCGAGTATTCAACGGGGCGGCCAACTGGACGGTACGACGGTTCGGCATCGAGCCCCAGGAGGAGCTGGCCGAGCTGCGGTCGCTCGAGGAACTCGAGTTCCTGATCCAGAGCTCCGGGGACTCCGGGGCGATCGACGCCGAGGCCCGGGCCATCCTGACCCGCACGATCCGCTTCGGCGACAAGACGGCCGCCGACGCCCTGACACCGCGGGTCCACGTCGAAGCCATCCCGGCCGACGCCACGGTTGCCGACCTGATCGCTCAGGCCCGTGATTCCGCCTACTCCCAGTTCCCGGTTTACGACGGTGATCTCGACGACATCCGCGGCATCGTCGACGTGGCGTCGGTGTTCGAGCTGGCGGTCGGCGACCGCCTCGACAAACCGATACTCGACATCGTGACCGAGCCGTTCGTGGTGCCCGAGACGAGGGACCTGGTCGACATCCTGGCCGATTTCCGAGCGCTCGAATCCCCGTCACCGATGGCGGTCGTGATCGACGAGCACGGCGGTACCGCCGGCATTCTGACCCTGGAGGACGTGCTGGAGGAGATCGTCGGCGAGGTCGACGACGAATACGATGAGCCGGTCGGCCTGACCGCAGGTGTTGCGCCGGGTGTGTTCCTGCTCGCCGGCACGTTGCACCCCGACGAGGTCGAGGAGGCGTGCGGCTTCGAGGTTCCCGAAGGCGACTACGAAACGGTGGCCGGATTCGTGCTCGACCAACTCGGCCGCATTCCCCTGGCCGGCGAGGGTTTCGTCCACGAAGGCTGGCAGATCCAGGTCGGCGAGATGGACGGCCGGCGCATCGCATCGCTTCGGATGCAGGCGCCCGACGAAGACGGGGGTGCCCATGACAGCGGCGACACACGCACTGCCCCCGGTGTCGGGAGTGGCCGGTGACCGGCATCGAGGCGGCGCTGGCGTGGCCCGGAACGCTCGGGATGGCCGGTCTGGTGGCCTTTGAGGCCATGAGCTCGACGGCCATCGTCGTCGCTCTCAGCGCCAGCGCGCTGCTCATCGTGCTGAATGGTCTGTTCGTCGCCTACGAGTTCGCCGTCGTGGCCGCTCGGCGGTCGGCCTTCGAGGAGGATCAAGCCGGGAACGGGCCGATCATCCGGGCGGCGAGGGCGAGCCTCAGCGACCTGTCGATGCAGCTGGCCGGCGCACAACTCGGCATCACCATGGCGTCGCTGGCCCTGGCCCGTATCGGTGAACCGGCGTTGGAGGCCATTCTCGTACCCCGCCTCGAGGGACTCATCAGCGCCGAAGGGGCCGAGAACCTCAGCTTCGCCGTGGCGCTGGGGATCTTCACCTTCCTGCATCTGATCTTCGGTGAGATGGTGCCGAAGAACATCGCGCTGACGGAACCGGAGAAGACGCTGCGGTTCTCGGTGCTGCCCTATCGCATCTACCTCGTGATATTCCGTCCCGTGGTCTGGTTGCTCAATGCCATCGCCAACGGCATGGCCCGGCTCGTCGGCATCGAACCCCGAGACGAGATCATGACCGTCCACACGGCATCCGAGCTGTCGGCCATCGTCCACCATTCCCAGCAGGGCGGTGCCATCGAGGCCGACGACGCCGAGTTGTTGCAGGGGGCGCTCGAGTTCGCCGAGCGCGAGGTGGCTCAGATCGCCACCCCACTCGACGACTACCCGTCGGTCCTGCTGGGCTCGACCGCGGTACAGCTCGAACAGGAGGTGGCCCGGACCGGTTTCCGCCGCATCCTCGTCCGCCAACCCGGCCAGGAGAAACCCATCGGCTACCTCCACGCCCGTGATCTCCTGGAGATTCCCGCCGAACGGCGGGCTGCTCCCGTGCCGGCCGGCCTGGTGCGCCGCACCGCTGTGGTGGCCGCCGAAACGTCACTCATCGACGTGCTCCGTTATCTGCGGCGGGCGCAACTCCAGTTGGCCGTCGTCGCCTCCGCCGACGACGAACCGGCGGTGGTCTCGGTCGAGGAGGTCGTCCGGGCGCTGGTGGAACCGAGCGCCGAGTTGATCTCCGAACAGACCGGTGATCACCAGGGCGTCGAATCGACCACCGCTGATGACAACCAGGACGCCGATCCGTTGGATCTGTTGGGTCGAATCCTCTCGAACTGAACGGCTCGAACGGAGCGGACGCCACCGCGATCGACCGCTCGGTCGCCACCTGGGCCGGAACGCCACCGGAGAGAAGGTGTCGCCAAGGTGTACGGTCGGCTAACGACGATGCGATAGTCTGGTCAATCGTGCGGAGACGTCTCACTCTCTGTCTGCTGGGGTTCGGGCCGCTGCTTTGGTTGTTGATCGGCGATGGTGCCGAACGCCAGGCAAACGCCGAGGAACGCCTGAACAGCCCGACGGTGCCGTCGATTGCGGCGCTGGAGGCCGTGGTCGAGCCGTCCACCCCGATCCGGGCCATGAGTCTCGTCGACACCCGCGACCGCGTCTCCGACGCCGAGGTCGCACTCCAACTGGCAACGTTGCAGAAGCAGAGCGACGATCGCCACCTGCTCGAAGCTCAGGCCGGCATGGAGGAGATACGGCAGGAGGCTCGCGACATCGCCGACACCACCGTTCGCAGTGCCGTGAACACCTACCGGCGCAACGACCTCGATGTGGGCCTGTTGGAGCTGACCGACCTCAACGCCGGGCTGCGGGCCAACGCCCTCGGTGACGCCGCGCTCGTGGCTGACACCGAGGTGTTCAAGAGCTTCTACGCCAAACAGAAGGATCTCGAGATCGCCCAGGCGGAGCTGGTGGTCCGGACCGATGTGAACCGTGAGCTGAGCGCACGGGTCGTCGAGTTGCAGCAGGCGCTCGAGGCCGAACAGTCGTGGCTGGCCGAACTGGAGGAGGCGAACATCCAGCAACTGGCCCGCCGGGATTCGGTGAAGGCGTCGACCTGGGCCCAGAACCGGGGTCGCAAGCAAGGGTTCTATCTGCTGACCTGTCCCGTGGCCGGTCCGCACTCGTTCATCGATTCCTGGGGATTCCCCCGCTCCGGAGGGCGTCGACACAAGGGTGTCGACATTCTGGCCCGTACCGGCACGCCGATCGTGGCCCCGGTGAGCGGTGCGGTCACGCACCGGTCGAACAGGGTCGGCGGACGCTCGTTCCATCTACGGGACGAATACGGCAACTACTTCTACGGCACGCACATGTCCGGCTACGGAAAGAACGGTCAGGTCAACGCCGGCGAGGTGATCGGCTATGTCGGCGACGACGGGAACGCCGCCGGCATCCCCCATCTCCACTTCGAGATCCATGCCGGCGGTCGCGGCAACCAGATCAACCCCTACATCGACTCGGCCGCCGTCTGCTCCGGCGCCCACTGACGGCCGCGAGGCCGTCACGATCTGCGTACGGCGACGTTGCGCAGGAGGCGAACCCGACGCCCCGAGCGAAGCGGAGAGCCGTTACGCGCCGATGGAGTGGTAGCCGCCGTCGACGTGGATGATCGAACCGGTCGTCAGCGGGAACCAGTCGGACAGCAGCGCCACGCAGGCCTTCGACACACCCTCGGAGTCGGTGGCGTCCCAGCCCAACGGCGCTCGCTTCACCCACTCGGTCTCGAAGGCGGCGAAACCCGGAATCGACTTGGCGGCGATCGTCTTCATGGGTCCGGCGGCGACCAGATTCGATCGAATCTGCTTCGGCCCGAGTTCACGGGCCAGGTAGCGGTTCAACGATTCGAGCGCCGCCTTGGCCACCCCCATCCAGTTGTAGGCGGGCCAGGCCACCGTTGCGTCGAAGGTGAGGCCAACGATCGAACCGCCCTCGCTCATGAGCGGAACGGTGATATCGGCCACTGACCGCAGCGAGTAGGCCGACACATGGACCGCCACCGACACGTCGTCCCAGGACGGGGCGAAGAAGTCGTCACCCAGGCAGGCCTCGGGCGCAAAGCCGACGGAGTGGAGCACACCGTCGACCCGCCCCCATTTCCCGGTGAGCGTCTCGCGCAGCGCGGCGCCGTGTTCGGGATCCGTGACATCCAATTCGTGGACCTCGGGTACCGGATCGAGCTTGCGGGCCGTGCGCTCGGTCAGCCGGAGTGCCCGGCCGAACCCGGTGAGTACCACCTCGGCGCCCTCCTGCTGGGCCAGTTGCGCCACGCCGAAAGCGAGCGAATCGTCGGTCAGCACACCGGTGATGAGTATCTTCTTGCCGTCCAGTAGACCCATATGGCCTCTGACCCTAACCGCTCGGTCGGCGTTACCCTGTCGCTTGCCCGCGACCGGTCTCACAGCGCCCGCCCGACGATGGTTGAGCTGACGAAGTTCGCTAGGTTCAATGGGGTGCTGAAGCTCTACGACACCGCCTCCAAGGCCGTCATCCCCTTCGAACCCGAGGGTCCGATCGTGACGATCTACACGTGCGGCATCACCCCGTACGACGCGACCCATCTCGGTCACGCCACCACCTATGTGACCAACGACGTCCTCCAGCGCCGGTTGCGGGATCTGGGCTACGAGACCCGCTGTGTCCGCAACATCACCGACGTCGACGATTCGATCCTGGCCAAGGCCCGGGAGATCGACGTGCACTACCTGGACCTGGCGGCCGCCGAAACCGCCCGATTCGATGATGACATGGAGGCGCTCGGTCTGTTGCCGTCGTGGAGCGAACCGCGGGCCACCTCCGCCATCGCCGACATCCGCGGCTTCATCGGCATGGTGCTCGACAACGGTCACGCCTACCAGGCCGGCGGAGCGGTCTACTTCGACATCAGCACCTGGCCGGAGTTCGGGAGGATTTCGGGTTACGACCGGGAGACGATGCTCGCGTACGCGGCCGAACGGGGTGGCAACCCGGATGATCCCAACAAACGGAACCCGCTCGACTTCGTGCTGTGGCAGCCGTCGGCCGACGGGGAACCGGCCTGGGATTCGCTGTGGGGTCCGGGACGCCCGGGCTGGCACATCGAGTGCTCGGCTCTCGCCCTGCGGGAACTCGGCACCACCATCGATCTCCACGGCGGCGGCGCCGACCTCATCTTCCCCCACCACGAGTGCGAGGCCGCGCAATCGTCGGCCGCAACCGGCGAGCCGTTCGTGCGCCACTGGATGCATCAGGCCATGGTCCGGAAGGACGGCGAGAAGATGTCGAAATCGCTGGGCAACCTCGTGTTCGTCAGCGACCTGCGCAAGGAGTACGACACCAGGGCCATCCGGCTCGGCATCGTCGCCCAGCACTACCGCATCGCCTGGGAGTGGAACGACGACATCATGCCCACGGCTGCGGCTCGGCTGGAACGCTGGCTGACCGCCGGATCCGGTGACGGAGCGCTCGACCAGGTTCGGGTCGCCCTCGACGACGATCTCGACACGCCGGGCGCCGTCGCCGCGATCGATGCCGCCGCCGACCGGGGGCTTGGCATCGACCAGGCCGCGGCGCTGCTCGGTATCGACCTGGGTGCCGGTCCGGTCACGATCCGCCCCTCGTCCATCGTCGAGTGAGATCGACGGTCGGTGATAGCCCGTATGACCCCTTACGTCGACAACCTTCGATCTGCTAGGGTGACGGGGGACCGCGAACCGCTCGGTGCCGTGCCGTTGCGGCAGGGTCCGAACGTACGCGCCGCCGATCATGCCGACCGGCGGCCGTGGCATCGAAGTGAGGACGTCTGAGCATGATTCCTGATGGGATAGGCCGGTACCAGGCGCCGGCTCGCCGCATGCTGAAACCATTGGTTCACCGGCTGTGGCGATTCGATGTGGAGGGCCTCCATCATGTGCCCGACACCGGGCCGGCGGTGCTGTGCCCCAACCATGCGGCATTCATCGATTCCCTGTTCGTGCCGGCGGTACTCGATCGGAACCTGATCTACGTCGGTAAGGCCGAGTACCTCGACGACTGGAAGACCAAACACCTCTTTCCCGCACTCGGCATGATTCCCATCGATCGTCGGGGCGGCGACCACGCCGCGGCGGCGCTCGACGCCGCCCGCGCGATTCTCCAGCAGGGGGGCCTGTTCGGTATCTACCCGGAAGGGACCCGAAGCCGGAGCGGCAAGCTTCACAAGGGTCACACCGGTGCCGCCCGCCTGGCCGTCGAGACCGGTGCCCCCCTGATTCCCGTCGGAATCGTCGGCACCGCCGAGATCCAACCGCCCGACACGTTCCTGCCCAAGTTCGGATGCAAGGTGGCGATCCGGTTCGGTGAACCGATCGCCGTCGACCGCTATCGCGATCGGGTGGGTGACAGGAACATGTACCGCGAGCTCACCGATGAGATGATGTTCGAGATCCAGCGGCTGACCGGGCTCGAGTACGAGCACACCTACGCCGGGTCCAAGGCCGAGGCGGAGGTCGAGACGACCGCGTCGTCCGCTGCGACGAACGGCGACCTGCCGCAGGCCCCCGAGCCCACCGAGCAGCCGGTGTCGGAAGCGATCCCTGCTTCGGTCGCCTTGGAGCCACGACCTCTCCGGCCGCTTCGTGAGGTGCTCGTCTCCTGACGGCGGGCGTGGCCGACCCGGTCGGCGCGACCGTGGAATTCCCCGCCGGTTGCGCGGTCGCCGCCCTAAACTTTGGCCCATGAGCGAGATTTCGGTAGCCCTGCCCGATGGATCCGAACGTCGTCTCCACGACGGCGCCACCGTCGGTGACCTGGCCGCCGATATCGGGTCCCGACTGGGGCGCGACGCCATCGCCGGTGTGGTCGACGGCGCCGAGGTCGACCTCGACGTCGCCCTGGCCGACGGCCAGCAGGTCGAGGTCGTCGTGCCCGACTCCGAACGTGGTCTCCACATCCTGCGTCACTCCACGGCCCATGTGCTGGCCCAGGCCGTTCTCGAGCTGTGGCCTGGGGCCACGTTCGCCATCGGCCCGCCCATCGAGAACGGGTTCTACTACGACTTCGAGTTGCCTCCCGGGCCCGATGGCAAACCACAGACGTTCAACGACGAAGACCTTGCCCGCATCGAAGACAAGATGCGGGAGATCGTGGCCGCCGACCAGCCTTTCGTCCGCTCCGAGGTTCCCGCCTCCGAGGCGCTCGAGTTGATGGCCGACCATCAGTACAAGCGCGACATCATCGAGCGGGTCACGGCCGCCGGCAACAGCCGGAAGGTCGACGATGAGCTGGCCAACGAGGCCTCGGGCGACGTCATCAGCTTCTACCGCAACAGCGACGCCTTCGTCGACATGTGCGTCGGCCCCCACGTGCCCTCGACGGGCCGTCTCGGTCACTTCAAGCTGATGAGCGTGGCCGGTGCCTACTGGCGGGGCGACGAGCACCAGCCGATGCTGCAACGCATCTACGGCACGGCCTGGGCGTCCAGGAAACAACTGGCCGAACACCTGCAGCGCCTCGAGGAGGCGGCGAAACGCGATCATCGCAAGCTGGCCAACGACCTCGATCTGCTGTCGTTCCCGTCCGAGTTGGGCGGTGGTCTGGCCATCTGGCATCCCAAGGGTTCGATCGTGCGCAAGCTGATGGAGGACTTCTCCCGCCAGCGCCACATCGAAGCCGACTACGAGTTCGCCTACACGCCCCATCTGGCCAACGCCCGGTTGTTCGAGCAGTCCGGCCACCTCGACTTCTACGCCGACGGCATGTACCCGCCGATGGAGATGGACAACGGGACGTACTACCCGAAGCCGATGAACTGCCCGATGCACGTGCTGATCTACCGGTCCCGTCAGCGATCGTACCGGGAGCTGCCGCTGCGGCTGTACGAGCTGGGCACGGTCTACCGCTACGAGCGGGCCGGCACGTTGCACGGCCTCATGCGCATCCGGGGCTTCACCCAGGACGACGCCCACGTGTTCGTCACCGAGGAGGGTCTCACCGACGAGCTGTGCAAGCTGCTCGACTTCGTACTCGACGTGCTGCGGGCCTTCGGCTTCACCGACTTCCAGGCCAAGTTGTCGACGCGCCCGCCGGAGAAGTCGGTCGGGTCCGACGACATCTGGGAACACGCCACCGAGGCCCTCCGGGCCGCCCTCGACAGCTCCGGCCTCGAGTACACGGTCGACGAGGGGGGTGGCGCCTTCTACGGGCCGAAGATCGACGTCGACGTCCGTGACGCCATCGGACGTTCGTGGCAGCTGTCCACCATCCAGGCCGACTTCCAGCTCCCCGAGCGGTTCGACCTCGAATACGTCGCTCCCAGCGGGGAGCGGAAGCAGCCGGTGATGGTCCACCGGGCGCTGATGGGCTCGATCGAACGGTTCTTCGGTGTGCTGCTGGAGCACTACGCCGGCAACCTTCCGCTGTGGATGGCGCCGGTGCAGGTCGCGGTGCTGCCGGTGGCCGAGCAGCACGAGGACTACGCGGCCGACGTCGTCGAGGCGCTCGAGTCGGCGGGCTATCGGGTCGAGATCACCGGTGCCGGCGACCCGTTGGGGAAGCGCATCCGCAACGCCAAGACGCAGAAGATTCCTCATGTGCTGGTGGTGGGCTCGGACGACGCCGCGGCCAAGACGGTTGGCGACAACCCTCGTGGGGGAGAGGTCGAACGCGACGTGCCGCTCGATGTCTTCATCGAGCGGCTGGCCGCCGAGATGGGTACCCACGCCTAGATCAGCCTGTTCCGTGGACTATCTCTTCTCTGGTTGGCGTCTCGCCCATCCCCCCGAATTGGGAGCCGACGGGCTTCCCCACGCCCATCTGGAACCCGAGGAGGGCAAGTCGCTATTCGAGACGATCGAGCAGTCCGGGCTGGCCGACGACATCACCTACGTCGTCCACCGCACCGACCTCAGTTTCGTGCTGCTCAACGTCTACCCGTACACGCCGGGACACCTGATGGTCCTGCCCCGCACGGCCGAACCCTCCATGCTCGACCTGGCGCCCGATGCCTACGACGATCTCTGGCGTCTGGTTCGCACCGCCACCCAGGCCGTCGTCGATGCGTTCTCACCTCAGGGCATCAACGTCGGCATCAATCAGGGCATGGCCGGTGGCGGTTCCCTACCCGATCATCTGCATGTCCACGTCGTACCGCGGTGGTCGGCCGACACGAACTTCATGACGGCGATCGCGGATGCCCGCATCCTGCCGATGACGCTGCGCGAAACCTGGGACCGGCTTCGCGAGGTGTGGCCCGACGGCGATGGTGACGGTGGACGGGCCGCGGCAACGCCGGGCAACGGATCGAGCGGGTAGCGTGAGCGTGATGTCCGGTGAACACGAATCCGAACCAGGCGGAGAGATCGGCTCCGACCCGGTTGACGAGCTACCTGCGGATCTGCAACCCGATCTCGTCGACCATGACGAATACGTCTTCCCCAACAACAACCGGCGCCGCATCCCCGGCTTCCTGTATCTCGGGATGGCAGCGGTTCTGGTGCTGGTGTACCTGGTGCGGGGCGACGGCGTGTTCGTGAATGTCGGCTACGTGGCCGTGGCCGCCCTGTTGGCGGTCTTCGGGGTGTACAGCCTGGTCGCAGGCTGGAACCTCGACGTCGACGAGCGTGACGCCCTGGTGGCCGCGGTCGGGGAGGTCGGATTCCCCGTCGGTCACGCCTCGGCGCAGATGGGTTGGCGGGGATGGTTGAGCCGACCGGTGTGGCGATTGTTGTTGTACTCGGCCGACGAACCACCTTCGAAGCGGGGCTTTGTGCTCGTCGACGGTGTCGACGGCCGGATCATCGAGTCGTTCGTGGAGGCCAATCCGGAGGATTGGTCCGAGCTGGTCGATTCCTAGTTCCGGTCCAGGCTCGATCGGCCGGCCCGTTCGGCAGGTGCCTCCGGGCCCGGGGTACACTGATGGAACCGCAACCGAAGGGAACGACATTGTTCGACGGCAGTCTTCGCACGGCGTTCGACCGGCTCGTGGCCCCCCTGGGTCGGGGCCTTCAGCGGCTGGGCGTCTCACCCGACATCGTCACGATCGTCGGCATCCTCATGGCCGCCGCCTGTGGTGTCGCCATCGGCACCGGGCGGTTCTTCACCGCGGCCGTGCTGCTGGCTCTGACCGGTCTACCCGACGCCCTCGACGGTGCGGTGGCCAAAGCCGGCGGGCGTGCCGGCCCCCGGGGCGCCTTCCTCGACTCGGTGTCGGACCGGCTGAGTGACGGCCTGCTGTTCGCCGGTGCCGGATGGTACCTGGCAGGAACCGACAATCCCCGCATGGTCATGTTGCCGTTTGCCCTGTTCATCAGCGCCTCGCTGGTTTCGTACCAGAGGGCCAAGGCCGAGTCGTTGGGCTACGAGGCCAAAGGTGGCCTCATGGAGCGGGCCGAACGGTTCATCGCGCTCGGCTTCGGTCTGGTGTTCAGCCCGCTGTTCGTGGCCACCCTGTGGGTGATGCTCGCTCTGACGGTTGCGACCG
>JBFHME010000057.1:0-19550 GCA_041594435.1 Acidimicrobiales bacterium | reverse complement strand
TTTCCATCGGCCGCCTCCCCCACGACGGTGATGTCCGATTCCTTCTCCAACACTGAGCGGAGACCATCGCGGACCACCGGATGGTCATCGGCCAGAAGAACGCGGACTCTCACGGTCGTACCAGCAGAGGAGCCGTCACGATCACCCGAGTGCCCGAGCCGGGCTCAGAATCGATCTGGAGAGTACCGCCGATCTCGGCCAGCCGCTCGCCGATGATCAATAACCCAAACCCAACTCGCTCCGGCTCAGACCGGGGACTCGGCAGGAAGCCGATTCCGTCATCGGAAACCGTAACCCGAATCTCATCGCCAACCCTGACCACAGAGAGACTCGCCTTGCCGGCGCGGGAATGCTTTGTGATATTGAGCAAGATCTCGCGGACAACACGCAACACCGTGACGGCAACTTCCGTGCTCAAAGGCTTAGGTTCAGCGTCGATGTCGAGCCGACAGGGCACCCCATGCATTTCGTTGAGGCGGGAGGCTAGGTGCTGCAGCTCTGCTTCGATTCCCAACTCGGGCATCACCGGGGCCATGAGTTCGAAAGTAACGGTCCGCGAACTCTTGATGGCCTCCGATATCAGAAGCCGAACTTCGCTCAAGGCTTGGGCTTTGTCCTCGTCACCGTCACGTTCCTCCAGATCGGAGAGGCGCAGCTGGGCAGAGACCAACGCCTGTCCAAGGTCATCGTGCAGGTCCCTGGCGATTCGCTGCCGTTCCAGATCCTCAACCCGGGACAGCTCCAGAGCCAGGAGACGCAACGACTCTCGGCACGCAGCGAGCTCCTGGCTCGAGGTATCCGACGTCTGCGAGCGCTCACCCCTGGAGGGGGCTATATCACCGTTGCGTTCCTCCAGCCAATCCATGGTCATGAGCACGGGCGGCGCGCCGGAGCGACGTTGTACCCAGGCATAGCCTTACAAAGCCCCGCCCACGCTTGTCGCCCCACCTTCGCCTCCAAATTTTGGACGTCGAGGAGTATCTCCAGTGTCCCTCAGAACGTCCGGAAAAGTCCAGCGATAGCTTCAGGCGTCCCCGGTGACTCGCCCAGCGGTCCGACTCGACGTAGTCGTCGCGCCAGACGAGTTCTCACTCGATGTTGTTCATCTGAGCAACGATCTCAGGCTCGTCGACTCGAGTTCCCGAGTCGACGTCGATATTGAGATTCAGGTTGCGGGCGAGGGATGGTAGTGGCATTGACGGAGCGGGACCGGCGATGCTTGGCCTAATCCTCGTCGATCCGCTGACAGTGGACATTTCGAACCCAGACAGACGGTCGTTCTGTCATCAAGCACTGGGTCGGACTGTTTGTCGGGTCCGAGATAGCGCCAGGACGACTCGCATTGTTGAGAATCTTCAGGCCTCACGTTGGCTCTCATCAGCGGCTGTGCGATGCCGTTGCGCCTTGGCGTACCCCGTCTGACCAGGGGATTCTCGGTGGACCGTACTGGACTTGAACCAGTGACCTCTCGCGTGTGAGGCGAGCGCTCTAGCCGACTGAGCTAACGGTCCGGGCTGTCAGACAGCTTATCCCCTCCCCCACAGCGTTCGTCGCCGCAATCCTGCGAGTTCAGACCCGGGTGGCGATCACCACATGGTCGATGGCCTTGACCTCGGTCGTCTCGCCGTTGCCGATGTCGACCCGAACCGGCCGGCGCACGATCTCGGCCCGTTCCACGGTCAGGCCGGCGTCGCAGAATCGCTGCTTCAGCTCGTCCGGCGTTGTCAGCAATCCCGGGTCCTGCGGGCCGCCGTGTCCGGCCTCGATGTTGGTTCGATCGTGGCCGATGACCACGATCCGCCCGCCCGGCGCCACCGCCGCGGCGCAGCGGTCGAGAAACGGTTCCCGCTCCTCGGCTCCCCAGTGCAGATAGACGTGGGCGACGAGATCCCAGGCCTGTTCGCCGAGATCCCAGGTCTGCAGATCGGCGACCTGCCAGTCGAGCTCGAGCCCCAGATCGGCGGCCACCGCGCGCCCCCGCTCGACGGCCACCTCCGAGAAGTCGACGGCGGTGACCCTCCATCCCTGCTGGGCCAGCCACAGGGCGTTGCGCCCCTCACCACAGGCCAGGTCCACGGCCCGGCCGGCCGGCAGCCCGTCAACCGCCACGACGAAGAACCGATTGGGCTCGAGACTCCAGAGCCGACCGGCCTCATACCGCTCGTCCCAGTCCTCGGCTCCCATCACCGTCGATCGTCCATCACCGTGACCGGTTTCGGCCATCAGAAGCCCTCCCCTCAGACGGCACCGAGACAGACCCAGACACCGTTGCTCAACTCCAATTCCCGAATGGTCCCCACCGGACACGACCCGTCGCCGAGGTGGGCGCCGATGACCAGACCATCGGCCGTCGCCGTGCACGGAACCTCCAACAGCGACGGCCCGCCGATGATGTCGACACAGTCGTTGGCCTCGATGCCGGACCCGAGTGCGGGCCCGGGAACCGTCGTGTTCGGCGACGTGTCACCCCGATTATCCGCGTAGGCCGTCACGACGAAGATTCCCACCAGGAGCGCCAGCACCACCAGCACCGGAAAAGCACGCACCGCCATGGCGCTGCGATCCGAGATCTCGTTGAGCTGCATGTCACGCCGAGCGGCAAGGAACTCCGGGTCGACGAGTCGGGGATCGATGCGGCGGATGCGGGGGTCGTCACCGGCCGGCGGCGCCTCGAACACCGACGAACGGCCTGCTGCGCCGGCGATGAGCTGCTGGTCGTAGTCCCGACGGCTGTCCGCCCGTCCGAGGACGGACCACGCTTCATTGACCCGTCGCATGGCGGCTTCCGCCTCGGCCGACTCCCCCTCCGACGCCCCCCGAAGCCGGTCGGGATGCCAGCGCCTGGCCGCCGTCAGATAGGCCCGTCGGATCTCGTCGTGGGCGGCGGTTCGCTCGACCCCCAACACCTCGTAGAAGGTCGGCGGACGGCCGCGGGTACCGCCGGTTCGGCCGCCTGTGGTCAACGTCGAGCCTCCACGAATCCAACCTACTGGCGCACAACCGACTTTGTGCCATCGGTGGCCCGATCCTGTCTGAGGGGCCGCTGCAGCGGCGCATCTCGACGGTGAAGCGAGCCCGCCTCTCGACGGTTGCCGGACGCCGATCCAGAAGATCGGCGACGCAAAGTTTGCGTTCGGCAAACTCTCCTAGTGCCGGGACCCGATGATCATCGCCGCCACCGCAGCGGTCAGCGCGAGGCCGCGGACAATGGCGACGACTCCGGACAGCAGCGACGCCCCGTCGACCATCACCATCGAGTGCCACCACCCCACGGTCACCTCGAACACGATGAGGGCGGCCAACACGGCGGCGCACACGACGGCCCGATCCCGCTCCCACCCGAGACGGACGGCGGCCGGATCGTCGGCAACGGCGATGCGGATGATCCACCGAGGGAGGATCAGGCCGGCGACGAAGCCGGCGACGGCCGCCACGCTGGCGAGGATCAACGAAACGCCTCCCGGCTCGGCCACAACGGCGGCCACCAGGCAGACGACGGCCAACGCGGAGAATCGGAGGTGTCCGGCGACGTCCATCCACGTACCGGTCAGATCGGCCACCGATGGAAGGACACGCTCGCTGCGGACCAGCCAGATCCCACCGATCAGCAGTGTGAACGCCGCCAGCAGCACCGCGGCGGCCCGGCTGAGATCGACATACGCGGTGGCCACCGGCGACGGCGGGCGGTCGACGATGATGCGCACGCCGGCCACCAGGACGAGCGACGCCGGAAGGGTCCAGAGGCACGCCATCATCCGGACGACCGAGGCACAGGTGAACGAGGATCCGATCTCGTCGAGCAGGCAGGCGGAGGGCTTGCCGGTGGGGGTCGTGGTGGTGGTGGTTGGGGTCGACGCCACCTACTTGGATTCGGAACGCTACGCCTGTCCTTTACCCCAAGTCGCCGAGGCGTTACCGAACCGCAAAACCGCGCGGCCCTCAGGAGCCGTTCTCGATACCGATCAGCGCGACAGCAGGAGACCGAGGGCGAGAAGCAGACCCGTGGCCAACTGCGTCTGACCGGTACCGGCCAGCGCCGGAATCAGATCCTGACCTCGGGCGCCGGACCGGATCCGGCCGAGCGGATCCCGGGCGGCGGCCAGTCCGATCAAACCGAGAAGCGCCCAGGGCCGACCGAGCAGCGCCACGGCGAGGATCCCGACGGCCACGGCGATCAGCAATCCCTGATAGAGCGCCCGGGTGCGCGGCTCACCGAGGCGAACCGCCAGGGTCCGCTTCCCACTCCCGGTGTCGGACGGGATGTCCCGAAGGTTGTTGACGACGAGGAGGGCGACCGCCAGCAGCCCGACCGGCACGGCGGCGACCAGGCTGACGGCCATGTCGTCGACCAGTCCTCCACCCTCGGCCGTGAGTGCTTCGGTGTGCACGTAGGTCGATCCGGCGGTGGCGATGAGTCCGAAGAAGACGAACACGAACAACTCGCCCAGCCCGAGATAGCCATAGGGCCTCGGGCCTCCGGTATAGGCCCAGCCGGCCAGCATCGAGACGGCTCCGACCACGAACAACTCGGGTCCGACGGCGAACGCCAGTGCCGCCCCCGCCACCCCGGCGACGGCGAAGGCCACGACCGCGGCCTTCTTGACCTGGGCCGCCGACGCGGAGCCCGACGCCACCAGCCGGAGCGGGCCGACCCGGGCATCGTCGGTGCCCCGAACGCCGTCGGCGTAGTCGTTGACGTAGTTGGTGGCGACCTGGAGAGCCACCGCAACCACCAGGGCGGCCAGTGCCCGCCACGCAATGATCGTGCCGGTCACGGCGGCCGTTCCCACGGCGACCGGCACGACGGCCGCCGGTAACGTCCGGGGCCTGGCCCCGGCAATCCAGAGACGGGCTGTGCTCACCTCAGTCGCAACAGGAGTCACGCCACCCGCAGGATCCGCATCGATAGTGGGCGTGTTCCGGGGCCATGTCGCCTCCACAGAGCACACACTCCTCGAACACGGCGTATCGGGATCGCGACGGCGTGACCGCACAGGTTGCGGACGCGTCGGAAGCAGATGGGGATTCCGTCGAGAGCTGCGCCATAGGCGCCCGACTCTAGCACCACTCGCCGATCCGCTCGGACCAATCCGGGCGGCGGAGGCTCCGAATTCGGGATTCGGGCCCACAGAAGCTCAAGGAGCGGGGTTGGCGAGCCGGGCGGCCAGTCGTTCGAGGCCGGCGACCCGGCTGCCTTTCACCAGAACGGCGGCGTCGGCGCCCAAGGTACCGAGCGATGCGATCGCTTCGTCGATGTCGACGACGTGTTCGGCATCGGGACCGTAGGCGGGCGATGCGATCGCCACCACCCGGATGCCCGCCGCCGTGGCCTCGGCCGTGATCGCCAGGTGCTCCGACGGCCCCTCCTCACCCAGTTCGGCCATCTCGCCGACCACGGCGACCAGCGTCGCCGCGCCGGTTTCGGCCAGGGCCGCCAAGGCGGCCCGCATCGAGGCGGGGTTGGCGTTGTAGGCGTCGTTGACGATCAGCGCCCCGCCCGGTGTGGTCGAGACCTCCATTCGCCATGGCGACAACTCGACCGCGCCGATCTGGTCGGTGGCCCGTCCAAACGGCACACCGGCCCCCATCGCGGCGGCCACCGCCGCCGCCGCATTGAGCGCCATGTGGGCACCGGCCACCGGCACGGTGACCGTGTGGGTTTCGCCGCCGTAGGAGAGCTGGAACGTCGGATGTAACGAGCGATCGAGTTTCACATCCGACACCCGGACATCAGCGTCGGGGGCGACACCGAACGTCATGACCGGCGCCGGGCTTCGTTCGACGATCGACATCACAAGCGGGTTGTCGGCGTACAGCACGGCAACACCGTCGGACGGCAGGGCCTCGATCAACTCGCCCTTGCCCTGGGCCACCGCTTCGATCGAACCGAACAGCTCGGAGTGGGCCAGGGCCACGGTGGTGATCACCCCGACCGTCGGTCGGGCGGTGGCGCACAGCATGGCGATGTGCCCGATGCCGCGGGCGCCCATCTCGATGATCGAGATACCGACGTCGTCGGGAGCGTTGGCCAGCGTGAGCGGCACGCCGATCTCGTTGTTGAACGACTTCATGCTGGCCCACACCGGCGGCCCGTCGACCCCATCGGCACCGCTCCCACCGCCGCAGGCCGCCCTGGTCAGATCCTTGACCGAGGTCTTGCCGACGCTCCCGGTGATCCCGATGACGGGCCCGGTCATCCGGGACCGGGCCAGCGAGCCGATCGCAGTCAGGGCGTCGGCGGTGTCGGCAACCCGGACCCGGGGGGCGGCGTGGTGGTCGGGACCGAGGTCGAGCCGTTCGTCATCGACGGCGGTCAGGAACGCCGTGGCCCCGGCGGCCAGTGCCGGGCCGATGAAATCGTGGCCGTCGCGTTCGGCCACCAGCGGCACGAACAGGTTGCCGGGCCCGATGCTGCGGGAATCAATCGACAGACCGCCCACCTCGAGGGCGGCGGCGGACGGTGACAGCTCACCGCCGGTGGTTTCGGCCAATTCGCCAAGGGTGAAGTTCACCTTCTGGTTCTAGCCGATCTCGAGCCGAAACCGGCATCAGCGTGGCCGCAGCCCGACGTGCCGCCGTCTCCGCGCTCGCCGCCGCGATCGGGGAGACGTGCATTACGCTTGCCCCGTGACTTCCCGAAGCTCGCTCCCCATCCGTCTCCTGGTGCTGTTCGGCGGACAATCGGCCGAACACGATGTCTCCTGCACCACGGCCGCCCACGTGCTGGCGGCCGTCGACCGGACCCGGTACGACATCGAGGCCATCGGCATCACCCGAACGGGCCAGTTCGTGACCGCGGCGGACGCCGTGGCGCCGCCGGCCTCGAGCGCGGAGGGCGGCGAACCGGGCGAGATCAAAGCGCTCGAACCGGTCGGCGAATCGACCGAATTGATGGCCGCGGTGCACAACGGATCGGCCGATGCCCGGGTGGTGGTGCTCCCCCTCCTTCACGGCCCCCTCGGCGAGGACGGCACCATCCAGGGCATGTGTGAATTGGCCGACGTGGCCTACGTGGGCGCCGGTGTCCTCGGGTCGGCGGTCACCATGGACAAGGTGATGGCCAAGACCGTGCTCGACGCGGCGGGACTCCCCCAGACGAGGTGGCGGTCGGTGTCGGAGGCGGAGCTGGCCGACGGAGGTGACGCCGTCGTGGCCTCCCTGATCGACGACCTCGGCCTGCCGTTGTTCGTGAAACCGGCCAACATGGGTTCATCGATCGGCGTCAGCAAGGCAACGACGGCGGACGGACTCGTCGCCGCCCTCCACGCCGCGTTCGCCTACGACGAGCTGGCCGTGGTCGAGGAATCGGTTGTGGCCCGCGAGATCGAGCTGTCGGTGCTCGGCAACCACGAACTCGAGGTGTCGGTGCCGGGCGAGATCGTGCCCGGCGCCGAGTTCTACGATTACGAGGACAAATACCACGACGGCAACGCCCAACTGATCATTCCGGCCGAGCTGCCCGACGGCGTGGCCGAGCAGTTCCAGGATCTGGCTCGCCAGGCGTACCGGGCGCTGCGGGTCGAGGGCATGGCCCGAGCCGACTTCCTCTACGAGGACGGCGGGCGCGGCCCGCTGATCAACGAACTCAACACCATTCCCGGTTTCACCCCGATCTCGATGTACCCGAAACTGTGGGAGGCCTCCGGTCTCGGCTACCCGGCCCTGATCGACCGTCTCGTCGATCTGGCCATCGAGCGCCATGAGCGACGGTCGAGCAAGCGCAACACCGGGCGCTCCTCACGATCCGGGGCCTGAGCATCCGACCAGGCGGTGTCTCAGAATCCGCCGGTCGATCGGCCGCCACCGAAGGAGTGGCCGGAACCGAAGGAACCACCACCGAACGACCGCCCGGACCCGAACGAGCCGCCTCCGAAGGAGCCACCCGACCCGATCGTGCCACCGGTGCTGGTGTGGCCGCCAAAGCCGCCGTGGCCGCCACCGACGACGACCCAGGTGCCGTGGCGACGACGGCGGGCGATGATGCGTTCCTGGGTGTGCAGCGCATCGTCGGCCACTTGTGCCGCCACCGCGATCTGTTCGGCGGGGTGCTCCGGTAGCTCGGCGAGTTGCGCTTCCAGCGCGTCGAGCGCGGCACCGTCGCCCGATTCGAACAGCTCCCAGCCGAGCGCTCGTCGAGCTCGGGCCACCGCCCGCTGCGCCCTGGCGAGCTCGCGGCCGGCCTCACGCCGAAGCACCGCCATGTTGGCCTGCTCGTCCTGCACGGCGGCCAGCAACTCGTCCATTTGGCGGTCGAGCTGGTAGCCGGTTTCGGCCACCCGCAGGTAGTTCGGCTTCACCTGCCGGAGTTCGATTTCGAGTCCGTCGACGGCGCGGGCGAACTCGGCCGGCCTGACGTTGTAGGCGTCATCGAGATCCTCGTCGTGGCGGGCGATGAAACCGGCCAGCTCGTCCAGGATCTCCCGGGCCTGGGCGACGATGCCGGCCGCCTCCTCGCGGGCCTGCTCGAGGTCGACCATCAGATCCTCGGTCTGGTCGAGCAGACCATCGGCGGCGATGACGTGAAGACCGGCCTCCTCGAGTTCGCGTCCAGCCTGATCGAACTGCTGGGCCGGCAGCAGATTCTCCATCGCCGACCGCTGCAGCGCCACGGCCCGGTGAACCTCCTCGACGGCGCGCTCGGGGTAATCGGCGGCCCACTGCCAGGAATCGCCGGCGTGAAGCGAGGCGAGCGACACGAAACGACGGCGAACATCCTCGGCCCGCGCCGCCTCCAGCTCGCCGGCACTGGTGAGTTCCTTGTTCCACTTCTTCAACGATTCGACCCGTGACGGCAGGGCCTGCAGATAGTGCTGGGCCGCAAACATCACGGCTTCGGCATCCTCCACCCGATCGGACAGGTCGAGCCAATCCTGCTCGAGGTCGGACAGCTCGAGCCCTTCGACCGTTTCCCGGACCTTGGTGAGGTCCCGCACCTGGCCGTCGACGGCCCATCCTTCGGTGGCCCGCTGGTCGGCGAACGCGAGGGCGGCCGCGACCTCCTCCAGCAGCAACCGCTGCTTGGCCGGCACCGCAACCCGAAGATGGTCGAGGTGGGCACCGAAGGCCAGGAGCTGGTCGAGCGCCTCATCCTGCAGGTCGAGTGCCTTGGACAATTCGACGAGGCGCTGCTTGGCCCGCTCGATCTCCGTCAACTGAGCCGCGTCGACCCCGTTCGGCAGCGACTGCGAGAGGAGTGCTGCGGCATTCTCGGTGATCTGGCGCCTGCTTGCGCTGTTGCGCCGCAGGTCGGCCAGAGTCTGAGCGGTGCGGCCGGCCGCGAGCTTTTCCCAGACGTCGGAGCGGGCCGTGAGCTTGTCGTCTCGTTCGCGGAGCATGCCGACGCGGGACAGCGGCCCGGCCATCGACGACTGGAACGATTGACGGGCTTCGACCAGTTTGCGGCGCCGACCGACCGCGTAGACCGCTCCGCCACCAACACCGAGAGCGGCGACGCCACCGAGAACCGTCCACGGTGACGTTCCGCCGCCGTCGCCGCCGTCGGTCACGGAGGCGGATGATCCGTCGCCGGCCTCGGTGTCGCCGGTCGCGGCACCGGTTTCGTCGTTCGTCCCGCCTCCGCGTCCACTCGCCGCGGCCTCGTCGATGCGGTTGCTGATCTCGGTGATCCCGTCGACGAACCCGCCGGTGAAGTCACCATCGGCAAAGCGACTGCCCATGATGTCGCCTCGGATCTCCTCGACGGCGCCGACATCGGCCAACCACCGGTCACCGACCCAGAGATCGGAGACCCGATCCGTGATCGAGACGCTGAGCACCACCGTCGACGGGTCGAGTCCGCCCGAGTCGTTGCCGAAACACTGGGCGACGATGTCATCGACCGCCGCCCCCAGATCACCGTCGGGGACCGACTCGAAACCGCGCACCACGAACCTCACGTCTTCGGGTGCTTCGGCGAGAATGACCTGCTGGACCCTGTCGACGTCGACGCTGCCGCTGGTGTCGACCACCAGCAGCTCGCAGGCCAACGGATCCTGGGCGGCGGCCGGAGTGATCGGCCCCGTGAACAGACCGATCACGACGGTGGCGAGGAATGCGACGGTCGTCGATCTCCGCCACGATCTCGACCAAGACCCCAGGCCTGCCTCCGAAGATTTCGCCACGACTGTCATTCGGTCACCCTTACGGTTCCGGAGGCACTCACGACCGAGTGGGAGCGAGCGCCGCACCTAGAAACGATAACAAAGTGCGACGCAACCCGGCGGCGGTGCGAAGATCGAGACGCATACCCATGGCCCGCAGCAGCTCGGAGTCGGCGACCACGCCGGAAACCACCGCATACGCCGACACGAGGATCAGCCGGGGGTCGCCCGCCTGGAACAGTCCGGCCTCCATGCCGTGCTCCAGAGCCACGATGGCCCGGTCGATGAGCGGTTGCAGCAGATCGAGCGCGCTTTCGGACCACGGCGAGCCGAGGCGGGCGATCTCGCGGAGAACGCCGAGCAGCTCGGGCCGACGAACGGCGAGACCGAAGCTGGCCCGCACCACCGCCTCGACCGACGGCCAACCGGGCTCGACGCCGACCACCGCTGCTTCGAGCTCGGCGGCCAGATCCTCGGCTGCCCGGGCCAGGACGGCCTCGATCAGCCCACCCTTTGACCCGAAGTGGTAGAGAATGGTCTGCTTGGTGACCCCGAGTTCGGCGGCCAGCAGATCGAGCGAGGTGCCGGCCACACCTCGTTCGGCGAAGGCGACGGTCGCAGCTCGCAATGCTCTATGCTGAGTGGTCACTTACCAAATGGTAGACAGTCATCCGGCCATCGGCACCGTGTGTTGGCGCTGCAAGAGCGGCGCCGCTACCGGCACAGCATGGGGAAACAACAATGATCGCAACCGAGTTAGCGGGCAAACGAATCGCCATCACCGGAGCGACCGGATTCCTCGGCACGGCACTCGTCGAACGCCTCCTCCGGGGGGCGCCGGATTGCCGGTTGGTCCTGCTGGTTCGGGCGGGCAAACGGTCGTCGCCGTCGCAGCGGGCCCGCCGGGAGATCTTCCGCAACAACGCCTTCGACCGCCTCATCGCCGAGATGGGCAAGGACGAGTTCTGGACCTCGGTCGAGGAGCGGGTCACGGTCATCGAAGGCGACGTTTCGACCGACGGCCTCGGCCTCGACGACGACGGTCGGGCCGCCCTGGCCGACTGCGACATCGTGATCCACTCGGCGGCCACCGTCAGCTTCGACGCACCGCTCGACGGGGCCGTCGAGGTGAACCTCCTCGGGCCGACCAGGATCGTCGAAACGCTTCACGACCTGCACGCCACCCCCCATTTCGTGGCCGTGTCGACCTGCTACGTCGCCGGCAACCGGCGCGGTTCGGCACCCGAGCAGCTGCTGAGCGACAGCCCGTTCCACATCGACGTCGATTGGCGGGACGAGATCCGAGCCGCTCGCCGGACCCGAGCCGACTTCGACGCCGACTCCCGATCGGTCGATCGTCTCGAAGAGTTCCGCAAACGGGCCAGACACGAACTGGGTGCCGCCGGCACTCCCCTCCTGGCGGCCAAGACCGAGCAGCTCCGGCAACGCTGGGTCAGCGATCAGCTCGTGGAGGCGGGGCGTGCCCGGGCCGCGTCGCTGGGTTGGCCGGACGCCTACGCCTACACCAAGGCATTGGGTGAGCGGGCGCTTGACGAATCCCGGGGCGATGTGCCGGTTTCGATCGTGCGACCGTCGATCATCGAGTCGGCCTGGTCCGAACCGGTACCGGGGTGGATCAAGGGCTTTCGCATGGCCGAGCCGATCATCATCAGCTACGCCCGAGGCCTCCTGAAGGAGTTCCCCGGCGTGCCGGAGGGCGTCATCGATGTGATCCCCGTCGATCTCGTGGTCCACGCCATCATCGGGGTGGCGGCGCACGGGCCATCCGACGACGGCTCCATCACGATCACCCAGGTGGCATCCGGTACCCGCAACCCTCTGCGCTACCGTCAACTCGTGGATCTGGTGAGCAGCTGGTTCAGCGAGAACCCGCTGTATGACCGCAAGGGTCAACCGATCGCCGTGCCCGAATGGTCGTTCCCCGGCCGGGGCGCCGTCGAGCGGCAACTCGACCGGGTGCAGAAGAACCTCGACCGGGCCGACAAGGCACTCAAACTCCTCCCGCTGCGGGGCAGGCAGGCCCTCATCAACGCCGAGGTCGAGGACAAACGCGACGAGGTGTCGAGGGCCGTCGGCTACGTGAAGATCTACGGCGCCTACGCCGAGTGTGAGGCCCTGTACGGGGTCGACAATCTGCTCGACCTCCACCAATCGCTGACCGAGGCGGACCAGGCCGACTTCGGGTGTGATCCGGCGGCGGTCGACTGGGACACCTACGTCTGTGACGTTCACCTTCCATCGGTGGTCGAGCACGCCCGGGTCAAGACCACGGGCGAACGCAGCGATCCCGACGCCCGCGCCCGACGCCTGCGCAAGCGGGTGCTGGCCCCGGAGCGGCAACTCGCCGCCTTCGACCTCGAGAACACGATCATCGCCTCCAACGTGGTGTTCAGCTACGCCTGGTTGGCCACCCGGAACCTCGGCCCGGCCGATCGGATGCGGTTCACGCTGAAGACGTTGGGGGAGGCCCCCGGTCTGCTGGCCCTCGATCGCCGCGATCGCACCGACTTCCTCCGCCATTTCTACCGACGCTACGACGGCGCGTCCGTCGCCGAGATGGAGCGTCTCGGCCCCGAGCTGCTGGCCGATCATATTCTCACCAAGGCGTTTCCCGCTGCGCTGCGTCGGGTTCGGGAACACCGCCGCCTCGGTCACCGCACCGTGTTGATCACCGGGGCGCTGGATCTGGTCGTCGATCCGTTGGGTCCGCTTTTCGACGACGTGATCTGTGCCGAGATGTCGCAGCGGGATGGTCGATACACCGGCGAGTTGATCGCCGTTCCCCCGACGGGCGAGGTCCGGGCCCAGGCACTGCGCGACTACGCCGAGGACAACGGCATCGATCTGGCGGAGTCGGTGGCCTACGCCGACTCGTCGTCGGATCTGCCCCTGCTCGACGCCGTCGGGTTCCCGGTGGCGGTCAACCCCGAGACCCGGTTGGCGTCGATGGCCAGCAAGCGGGGCTGGCTGATCGAATACTGGTCGAAGGCCGACGGCTCCAGCGACAAAGTCCTGCCCCTCGGTCCCCTCCCCGCTCTCCGCCGAAGCCGCCGATGACGCGTGAGGCAGGTGTGGGAATTGATGTCTGAAGTTGATGTCTGAAGTTGATGTCTGAAGTTGATGTCTGAAGTTGATGTCTGAAGTTACTGTACGTTTGAGGACTCAGTGAAGAACAAGAAACCGGTAGTCAATCCCCGACCGGGCTTCGTGCTCGAGGTCGATCGTCAAACGCCGCCGATCCTGTTCCACCACGGCGAGGGCTTCCGCCTCGAGAAGCTGCCGGTGGGTCGATCCCGCGTGGTGTATCCCGGCGAGCCCCTGCGGGGCGTTGACGACCCCGAGGGCGCAATCCGCAACGCCCTCCTCAACCCGATCGACGACGATCCGTTGCCCTCGCTGTTGCGGCCCGGGATGAAGCTGACGATCGCGTTCGACGACATCTCGCTGCCGCTGCCCCCGATGCAGCGCCCCGACGTGCGTCAGCGGATCATCGAAGCGGTGCTCGACATGGCGGCGGAAGCCGGCGTCGACGACGTCCACCTGATCGCCGCGCTGTGCCTGCACCGGCGGATGACCGACGCCGAGATGCGTCACGCCGTCGGAGACCGGGTGTTCGAGGCGTTTCACCCCCACGGGCTGCTCTACAACCACGACGCCGAGGATCCCGACGGCATGGTCATCCTCGGCGAGACCGCCAAGGGCGAGACGGTGCAGATGAGCCGTCGGGCCGCCGAGTCCGACCTCGTCGTCTACGTCAACATCAACCTCGTGTCGATGGACGGCGGTTGGAAGTCGACCGCCACCGGACTCGCCGGCTACGAGGGCGTCAAGGCGCACCACAACGTGCACACCCTGCGCCACTCCCGGTCCTTCATGGATCAGGAGAGCTCCGAGCTGCACCGGTCCAATTGGCGTCAGGGCGAAGTGATCAAGGCCCACGGACCCCGAATCTTCCAGATCGAGTCGACGGTCAACACCAACGCCTTCGGCCACGACGGGCCGATGGCGGTGTTGCAGAAACGGGAGTGGGAGTGGTCGATGAAGGACCGGGTCGCCTTCACCGCCATGTCGGCCGGTCTGGAACGAATGCCCTCCGCGGCTCGGCGCAAAGTCTTCCATTCCTGGAAGGCGCCCTATGAGATGACGTCGATTCAGGCCGGCGAGGTCGAGGCGGTGCACAAACGCACCACCGAAATGGTGTACGCACAACACCTGGTGCCGGTTCAGGGCCAAACCGACGTGCTGACCATGGGTCTCCCCTACCTCACGCCCTACAACGTGAACTCGATCATGAACCCGATCCTGGTCATGGTGCAGGGCCTCGGCTACTTCTTCAACCTCTACCGGGGCAAGCCACTGGTGCGCGAGGGTGGCGTGCTCATCATGAGCCACCCGACCCCGTGGGAGTTCCATCCCGTGCACCACCCGAGCTACATCGACTTCTTCGAGCAGGTCCTGGCCGACACCACCGACCCGGTCGAGATCGAGAAGCGCTACGAGAAGCAGTTCGCGGAGGACGAGTGGTACCGCCACCTGTACCGCACCAGTCATGCCTACCACGGCGTGCACCCGTTCTACATGTGGTACTGGGGTTCCCACGCCATGCAGTACCTCGGGCAGGTCATCGTCGTCGGCGGTGACGAGCGGGCGGTTCGCCGGCTCGGCTTCAAACCGGCGTCCACCCTCGCCGACGCGCTGGAGATGGCAACCGACACCGTCGGACCGAAACCAACGATCACCCATTACCACAACCCCCCGATCCTGATGGCCGACGTCACCGGGTAAGCGACGAATCGGCACGACGAGCACGAGGCGCAACGAAGCGATGATGGGCTGGCTCAAGTTCATAACCCAACCTCCCGCCACCCCTCGCGGGTTGACGAAACCGGAGAAGATCCCGCGAACGGGTGTCCACTACGACACGGCGTGGGCCCACGGACCCGCGGCCAAGCTGATCCGTCGATTCGGTGTGTGGAGTTTTTTCAAACCGGCGATCGCCTTCTACGGCAGCCCCCGGGTCATCGGCGTCGACCGGCTCAACACCATCGAGGGTCCGGTCATCTTCGCCGCCAACCATCACAGCCACGCCGACACCAGCCTGCTTCTGGCCACGCTTCCGTCCCGCCTGCGGGAGGATCTGGCCATCGCCGCCGGGGCCGACTATTTCTTCCCCAACCGGTTGGCCGGAGCCCTCTCGGCCTTGTTCATCGGGGCGATTCCCATCGAGCGGACGCGGATCTCCAAACTCTCGCTGCGCAACAGCCAGAAGGCGTTGGAGGAAGGCCGCAGCCTGTTGATCTTCCCCGAGGGCGGGCGGAGTCCCGACGGTTGGAGCTCCGAACACAAGCCGGGCGCGGCGTACCTGGCCAAGCGCTGCCGTGTACCGGTTGTTCCGATCTACCTCGACGGCACGGGTTCGATTCTGCCCAAGGGCAAGAACTGGCCCAAACGGGCCCGCTGCGCCGTGGTGTTCGGCCATCCGATGACGATCGGCGACGACGAGAACCCTCGGGACTTCGCCAAGACGGTCGAACGCCGGGTGGCCGAGTTGGCCGATGAGTTCGGCTCCGGCTGGTGGCAGGCCCGCAAGAACGCCTACCGCAACGCCACCCCCGAACCGACCGGCCCCGACGCGGGTGCCTGGCGCCGCCGCTGGGCGCTCGGCCCCAGGCCGGGCCAGCGCCGTTCGTCGTCAACCAACAAACGCCGCTGGCCCGAGCTGTAACCTCGGGCGCAAGGTCAGCAGACCGGGTTCTCGTCGCCGGAGGCGGCAAGGCAGGCGGCGTAGAGTGGTGCCGCCAACGAGGTGCCACTCATTCGAACCCGGCCGGTGTCGAGCGCGATCGGGTTACCGGCGTAGGGTTTCCCGTCGTCGCCGTAGTAGCGGTACTCGACCGGTCCGCCGTTGGCCTGGGTGAACGTCGGGTAGTCGACGACGAGATCGACGCCGGCTCGGAAGTCGTCGACGGCTCCGGTGTTGTTGAACGGCGCCTCCCGGGGGTCGGGTGGCACGACGCAATCCTCCGGGGCCGCCGATACCGGCGACCACGAGTAGACGGCGGTGTCGGAGTCGAGACAGAGTTCGGTGTTGGGCACCGTTGCGTCGACGGCGGCCACACCGATCACGCCCTCGAAACCGGCCGGATAGAGCAGGTCGCCCGTGACGTCGTTGCCGACGGCGGCGACGACCGGCAGCCGCTGCAGGTACGGCTCCAGCACGGTGAACAACGCGTCGATCCGATCGTTCTCGCTCAGCTCCAGCCGCGAACCGTCCTCACCTCGCACCTCGAGGCATCGATAGGAGCCGATCGAGAAGTTGAGGACGCCCTGCCTTTCATCCTGGAGTATTCCGGTTCCCAGCAGCCCCTGGTCGATCGAGCGCACGGAAATGACTTCGTTGCCGCCGCCGTTGTCATAGGCCGCATCGACCACCTCGACCGAGGCCGAGGGCGCAGCCTGAGCGGCGACGCTGGCCACCATCAAACCGTGTGCGTACTGGGAGGTGATGCGATCGGGCGCCGGGCGGGGCTGGGTCCGGGGACCACTGATGTTGCCCGGCCAGTCGCCCTCGGCGTCTGCGGGCAGGCCGAAATCGACCACCCAGATCGTCGATCCCTCGGCGTCCGCAGCGGTGGCGTCGGCCGCGATCACCAACGATCCGCTTTCGGCATCGGCCGCCGCCGGTGTCGGATCCTCGCTGCCATGGCCGTGGAACATTGTGGGTGACAGCACGTGGTCGAGAGCCACTTGAGGTCCGTCGACACCTCGTTCCCCGGCCTGCGCCAGAAGTTCTGTGGCGGCGGCGATGAAGTCTTCCCGTGTCGGATCGTCGGGTACCGACAACTCGACAACCGGAAGGGTCTCCTCCCGATTACGGATCTCGCCGTCGCCGTCGGGCCCGAACACGTCGCCCGGACGCTCACCGATCCGGAACTCCGGCGGCGGTCCGACGGGATTACCCTGAGCATCGAACAGGTACACCTGTCGAAGATTGAACAGCCCGATCGGCTGGTTGACATCGGTTCCGCAGTCACCGACACCGGATCCGGGCAACATCGTGGCCATGTCGGCGTACTGGTAACGGGATCGCCAGTTCGACTCGTCCTGCTCGGTGTAGCGGGAGTAGCTTCCCGCGGTCGGGTCGCCGAACGTGGCCGCCCACAGCAGATCGAGGTCCTCGACAAAGCCCGGATCGGGATCGGTCTCCGGCTCCCTGCACCCCGCCAGCACCATGACCACGGCAGCGGTGATCGCCAAAAAGGCTTCACGTGTAACTCTCATAGCCCTCCATTCGACTCCGCTACTGTAGTGGTCATGAGGGAACGGATGGTCGGCTTGATACAACCTCGTCACCTTCATGAACACGGGTGTGCGAACGCCGTGCCACGTCGACCATGACACCGCAGGATCTGCTTGTTCTCGCCGGATCGAACCCCCGAGCCGCGCTGGCGAAAGTGGCCGAGGCAAGCGAGACGGCGTCGCCGGCCGAAGCCGCCCTGATCCTCCAGGCTCAGGGTGTGGCGCACTGGCACTTGCGCAATATGGAGCAGTCGATATCGCTCCTCAGCGCCGCCGAAGATCAGGCCGACTCCGGCGACACCGATCGCCTGTGGCTGATCCGAGCCGACCTGGCCGGCGCCTACAGCGACGTCGGCGAGCCCCAGCGCGGCCTCGATCTTCTGAGTGGAGTCGGGTCCGACTCGTCGGTGGCCGATGATCTGCTGAGCCCGGCCGCCCTCGGCCGCGTCATCCACATCCGAGGCCTGCTCTATCAACGTATGGGTCGTGCGACCGACGCCGTGGCGTGCTATCGCCGGGCTCTCCCGCTGTATGAGGAAGCGGGCAACGTCATGGGTTTGGGGCACGTGAGCACGAACCTGGCCATCCTCGAGACTCACGACGGCAACATCGAGGAGGCGCTGCTCCTGGCCGAACGGGCGCAGGCGGCGTACGAGTCGGAGGATCAGGAATGGTGGGTGGCCGCAACGATGGCCAACCGGGGCTGGATCACCGGCTGCGGCGGCGATCTCCCACAGGCCCTCCGACTTCTCTCGGACGCCGATCGTCTGCTGATCGATCTCGACGGACCGGACGGGGTGCGCCATGTCATCCGGGCCGAGGTTCTGCTCCGGGCCGGTCTCTACAGCGAAGCCGGTCGGCAGCTCGAGGCGGCGGTGGAGTTCTTTCAGCTCCGCGGTCAATCCACTGATCGTTCGGAGGCGTTGATCCTGGCGGCGCAGGCCGCCGAGCTCGGCGGGGGTCATCAGATGGCCGCCGAACTCGCCCGCGAGGCATCGGCCACCCTGGACGCCCAGGTTCGCCCCGGCTGGGCGTCGGCCGCTCGTGCGGTCCTTTTCGGTATCCAGTGCCGGGCGGGCGAGCCGCCCGCCGACCTGACCGGCGAGGTAGAGGATCTTGTCGCCCGACTGGTCGAGGCCGGGCGGCACTCCCAGATCGACACCGTCCTCATCAATGCGGCGTGGGCGCTGGTGCAGGCCCGCGACCCGTCGGAGGCCCGCCGGTTGCTGGAGCGGGTGAACCGGGAGGCGCTGGCGAGCGACGCGGTCGCTCTGCTGGCTCTCACCGAGGCCGGGCTGTTGGAACAAGAAGGGCGGTCCGCCGAGGCGCTTGGCGTGCTCGAAGCCGGTTTCGACCGCCTCGAGGCCGACCTGGCGGTCCTCGGCGGAATCGACGTCGCCGCTCTGGCCGCCACCTCGGTGGCCCGGATCGTGGCGACGGCAAAACGGATGGTCGCCGACGGTATCGACGAGGCCCTCTTCCTGCAGTGGGCCGATCGGGGCCGCCAAATCGCAACCTGGCGCTGGCCTCGCCTCGAAGATCCCAAGCTGGCCCGCCTGTTGAACCGGGCTCGGGCACTGGTGTCGGAAAGCGGCGGTGTTCTCGATGAAGACCGTGCCGCCGCACTCGCCTCCATTCGAGCCGAGATCCAGGACCTTCGCTGGCAGCAAGGTTCACAGCGGGACCGCGCGGACTCGGCGAGCGTCTTCCGGGCACCACCCGGATCGACGATGATCGACGTCACCGCCGCCGGTGGCGCCTGGTACGTCACCCGACCGGTTTCCGACGGCGGGCCCGGAACGGCGAAACCGACGTTTGTGCGACGGGAGGCTGACTTCGACGGCAAGACGGTGGCGGCGGCGGCCCGCCTCGGACGGCTCTTCCAGACGTCACCGCCGGCAATCCAGCGGGCGCTTCTCGGACAGATCGCCGAAGCCCTCCGGCCGCTCGACGCCGCCTTGCGACCCCACCTGCCCGATGACCCTGACACCGTTGTCCTGATCTGTGTCGACGAGGAACTGGCCGACATTCCCTGGGCCGCCGTCCCGTCCCTCTTCACGAGGCCGTTCTCGATTCTGTTCACCCACCGACATCTGGCTGCCCGCTCAACGCGGGTTTCGTCGCGGGCCG
>JBFHME010000056.1:0-19588 GCA_041594435.1 Acidimicrobiales bacterium | reverse complement strand
GGTCGCCATCTCGGAGAACGCCTCCAGCGGCGGGCACGAACAGGCGATATTGCGATCGCCGTAGACGTTGTCGATCCGGTTCACCGGGCAGAAGTACTTGTCCATCGTCATGCCCGGGAGCGGGAACGCGGCACGGGAACGGGTGTAGGAACGATCCCACTCGTCGGCCGTCAACTCCTCGACCGTGTGTGGGGCGTTGCGGAGAATGCTGGAATCCGCCTCCATCCTGCCGGCGGCGACGTCGGCGATCTCACGCCGGATGGCGATCATGGCCTCGCAGAAACGGTCGATCTCGGCCAGGCTCTCGGATTCGGTCGGCTCGATCATCAGGGTGCCCGCCACCGGGAACGACATGGTGGGGGCGTGGAAGCCGTAGTCGGCGAGGCGCTTGGCGACGTCGTCATTGCTGACACCGGTGTCGTGGGCGATCTTGCGGAGGTCGATGATGCACTCGTGGGCCACGAGTCCGTCGGCTCCTGTGTAGAGCACCGGGTAGTGCTCGCGCAGGCGATGGGCGATGTAGTTTGCGGCCAGCACCGCCGCCTCGGTGGCTCGACGAAGGCCGTCCGGGCCCATCATCTTCATGTACATCCACGAGATCGGCAGGATCCCGGCCGACCCCCACGGCGCGGCCGAGACGGCCCCGACCGCGCCGGTGTTCTCGATCGCGACGACCGGATGACTCGGCACGTAGGGGGCGAGATGCTCCCGCACCGCAACGGGCCCGACCCCGGGTCCGCCACCGCCGTGGGGGATGCAGAACGTCTTGTGCAGGTTGAGGTGGCTGACGTCGGACCCGAACTCCCCCGGTTTGGCCACCCCGAGGAGGGCGTTGAGGTTGGCGCCATCGGTGTACACCTGTCCGCCTGCGTCGTGCACCATGCGACACACGTCGCCGACGGTGTGTTCGTAGACACCGTGGGTCGACGGGTAGGTGATCATCAGCGCACCCAGGGTCTGGCCGTGTTCGGAGATCTTGGCCTTGAGATCGTCGATGTCGACATTGCCGTCGTCGTCGCAGGCCACGACCACCACCCGCATCCCGGCCAGCACGGCTGAGGCCGCGTTGGTGCCGTGAGCCGAGGCCGGAATGAGGCAGATGTCGCGCTCGGGTTCACCTCGGGATGCGTGGTAGGCCCGAATGGCGAGCAGGCCGGCGAATTCGCCCTGGCTGCCTGCGTTGGGCTGGAGCGACACCCGGTCATACCCGGTGACCTCGGCCAGGGCCTCCTCCAGTTCAGTGATGAGCTGGCGGTAGCCGTCGGTCTGTTCGGCCGGGGCGTAGGGGTGGATCCCGGCGAACTCCGGCCACGTGATCGGCTCCATCTCGGCCGCGGCGTTGAGCTTCATGGTGCAGCTGCCGAGGGGAATCATCGTGCGGTCGAGTGCCAGGTCGCGGTCGGCCAGACGGCGCAGCCAGCGCATCATCTCGGTTTCGGTGCGGTGCATCTCGAAGTTCGGGTGTGTCATGAACTCGGAGGTCCGGGTGAGTTCCTCGGGGATTCGACGGGCGCCGGGCCCGGCGGCGATTGCCTCTGCGGCATCTCCGCCGGTGGCTTCGGCCACGGCCTCGAGGAGGGTCTCCACGAGTGCCGGAGTCGAGGTCTCGTCGAAGCTGACGCTCACCGAGCCGTCATCGAGACGGCGTAGGTTGATCCGCCGCGCTCGGGCCGACTCGATAACCGCGTCGACTCGATCATCGAGGCCGCCGACCCGAACGGTGTCGAAGAACGACTCCGGTGTGGAGAGCCCGAGCGCCTCGGCGCCGGCTGCAAACCGTGCCGCCCGGGCATGCACCTCGGTGGCGATCTCCGTTAGACCCTCGGGCCCGTGCCATGCCCCGTAGGCTGCAGCGACGTTGGCCAACAGCGCCTGGGCGGTGCAGATGTTCGAGGTTGCCTTCTCCCGGCGAATATGCTGCTCCCGGGTCTGCAGGGTGAGCCGGTAGGCGGGTCGGCCCTCGGCGTCGATCGACACGCCGACCAGACGGCCCGGCATCGTACGAACGTGGCGATCCGCGGTGGCCATGAATCCGGCGTTGGGGCCGCCGTAGCCGAGCGGCACGCCGAATCGCTGAGCGGAGCCGACCACGATGTCGGCCCCCATCTCGCCGGGAGGGACGAGCAGGCAACAGGCCAGCAGATCGGCGGTCACGGCGACGAGCCCACCGCCGTCGTGCACCGCGGCGATCAGAGGGGCGATGTCGGCCACCTCACCGGTGGAGCCGGGGTAGGCGAGCAGGGCACCGAAGATCTGTTGTGCCACATCGCCGGAGGCCACCGCCGAGGCGTCGTCGACGATCAGCTCGATCCCGAGCGGCTCGGCCCTGGTGCGGACGACGTCGATCGTCTGGGGATGGCAATTGACGTCGATGAACATCGTGGCCGAGTCGGACTTGCCGATCCGGCGAAGCATGGTCATGGCCTCGGCCGCCGCCGTGGCCTCGTCGAGCAGCGAGGCGTTGGCGATCTCGCAGCCCACGATGTCAGCCACCATTGTCTGGAACGTCAACAGCATTTCGAGGCGGCCCTGGCTGATTTCCGGCTGGTAGGGGGTGTAGGACGTGTACCACGCCGGATTCTCGATCATGTTGCGCCGGATGACCGGGGGAGTGATGCAGTCGTTCCACCCGGTGCCGATCAGCGACGTGAACACCTGGTTGCGACCGGCGATCTCCCGGAGCGCGGCCAGGGCCTCGTGTTCGGTGAGGGGGCCGTCGACGGCGAGCGGTTCGTTGATCTGAATCGACTCGGGAACGGCCGCCTCCAGCAGCTCGGAGGCGCTGTCGTACCCGAGCGCGGCCAGCATCGTGGCCTGTTCGTCGACGTTGGTGCCGATGTGGCGGGGGGCGAAGGAATGGGTGGACGGTGAGTGCGGGGTGTTGGACATGGTCGACCTCGGATCAGCCTCGGTTGAAACGGTGGGGGACGAAGGGAAGTTCGGCGACGACACAGGCCACGTCGTTACCGCGGACATCCGCGATGAGTTCGGTGCCGATCCCGGCAAGTGCCGGAGGCACATAGCCCATGGCCACCGGACCCTCCACGGTCGGACCGAAGCCACCGCTCGAGACGAAGCCGATTTCGTTGGCCGGATCGGTGGAGTCACCGCTGTACAGGGCGGTGCCGTCGCGGACCGGACGTTTGCCGTCCGGTTTGATGCCGACCCGGACGCGGGACGGTCCCGTTGCCAGCTCGGCCTGAACCCGCTCGGCCCCGAGGAAGTCTCCGGTCTCCCGCCGCCGTTTCGGCATCGACCACACCAGGTCGGCCTCGACCGGCGAGATCTCGGTGCTCAGGTCGTTGCCGTACAGGCAGAGTCCGGCCTCGAGGCGCAGGGTGTCGCGGGCGGCCAGACCGACGGGCTGCACCAGGTCGTGGGCCAGCAGTGCTCGGGCCAGGTGATCGGCGTCGGCGGCGGCGACGGCGAGTTCGAAGCCGTCCTCACCGGTGTAGCCGGAGCGGGCGGCCAGCACGTCGACCCCGGCGAGCCGGAGCGGGCGGTTGTCGAGGAAGACCATGTCGTCGACGGCGCCGCCGTCTTCGGCCACGATCTCGGCCACGACGGCCGCGGTGCCGGGACCCTGTATGGCGATCAGCGCGACGTCGGGCCGTTCGGTGATGTCCACGTCGGCGAGGTGTTCGCGGAGGAAGGCGAGATCGACATCGCGGCGCGAAGCGTTTGCCACCATCGTGAGATGGGTGCCCCAGTTGGTGACCATGAAGTCGTCGATCACGCCGCCGGAATGATCGAGGAGCAGGCCGTATCGTTGGCGCCCCTCCCCCAGGGTGGTGATGCCGGCCGGCGTGACCAGCTCGAGCGAGGCCGCCGGATTGTCGCCCCGCATCTCGATGACGGCCATGTGGGACACGTCGAACAGCCCGCAGTGGGTGCGGCACCAGGTGTGCTCGGCGATGACCCCCTCGTACTGGATGGGCATCTCCCACCCGGCGAACGGGACAAGTCGAGCCCCGAGTTCCTGGTGAAGTCCGTGCAGCGGCGTCTTCCGCAACTCGTTGCCGTCGTTTCCGTGTGTGGCCATGGCACCTCGATTCGTGGATCCCCGACGCCGGTCCCGGTCGCCGTCGATCTCTCGGTGCCCCCTCTGTCGCTGGTACCTGAGAGATTCGAGATCCGCCTCGGTCTCTTTCCCCTTCGGTGGCCGATGCAATCGGCTCTCTCCAGAGTTATGTCACCGGCGTCACGGTTCAGGGTGCCTGAGAGTTTCCGGGGCCGTTGCTCCTTCGGCGGATCGATCACCGGGGTGTCCGATCGCTCTCCCGTGGCGCTGGTACGGGTCGGCTTGTTCAGCCGAGAGTAACCGTAACCACGTTTGGCGCCCGGTTCAACCGATGGTGTGCCGTCGGTCCGGTTCCGGCGGTCTCCGGTCAGCGGTCGGACTCCAGTAACTCGAGCCCGGCGGTGGCCAATGCGGTGACCTGATCGGCGTACTCGTTGATCTCCTCGGTCACCTCGCCGAGCGCACCTTTGAGGTAACGGGAGTAGACGCCCTCGACAATGGCTCCCAGCCGCCAGAGTTGAAAGGCCCGGTAGTAGTCGGCGTGTTCGGCCAGGTGATCGCGGTCGAAGCCCGTTTGTCGACAGTACAGGTCGGTGAGTTCCTCCTTGGTCAGGAACCCGCCGGCCTGAGTGGGGAAATCGGTGGCACCCCGATAGTTCGGTTCGCCCGGCTCCAGCCAGTTGTTGAGAAGGTAGCCCAAGTCCGCGAGTGGGTCTCCGAGGGTGCAGAGCTCCCAGTCCAGAACCGCCAGAACCTCGCCGGTCGTCGGGTCGGTCAGCATGTTCCCGAGTCGGTAGTCGCCGTGCACTACGCCCGTGTAGCGCTGCTCGGGTCGGGTTGCGATGAGGATCTCATACGACCGGTCCATGGCCGGCAGCTCGCGCGTCTTCGTCTTCTCCCACTGCCCCTGCCAGCGCTTGAGCTGACGATCCACGTAGCCCTCGGTCCGACCCAGATCGCCGAGCCCGATGGCCTCGATGTCCGCCGTGTGCAGGTCGGCCAGGGCGGTGATGGCCGACTCGCTGACCCGACGGCGTACCTCGTCGGACGTCAGGTTCGTCTCGACGGTCTCCTCGTCGTGTAGGACCACGCCGTCGACGTAGCTCATCACGTAGAACGGAGCACCGTTGACGGCGTCGTCGGTGCACAGCCCCAACGCTCGGGGTACCGGTACCGTCGTCTTGCCGATGGCGCTGATGACCCGGTGCTCCCGGGCCATGTCGTGGGCGGTGGCCAGCACTGCCGTCAGCGGGGGTCGCCGCAGCACGAACCGGGTTCCGTCCCCGCCGGTGACCCGGTAGGTCAGGTTCGAGTGGCCACCGACGATCATCTCGAAGTCGAACGGTCCGACAGCACCGTCGATGTTGGCTTCGAGCCAGGCGGTCACCGGTCCGCGATCGATGCCGTCCACATCCGGGGACTCGGTCGACCGCTGATCCGGGGCTGAGCTGTTGGAGTTCATGACCCCCCATTTAAGTGCCTGGCGCTCCTCGATGTCAGCTCCCCGGCGACGAAGTGTGCCGTCGGCCACCAGCGGGAGCGCGGTGTGGTGGGAGACCGCAACACGACTACTGTTGGTTCATCCCCAACCGTGCTCACCACCGTGCCGTCCGCTCCGGCCGTGTTGCGACCTCGGCCGTCATCGTGGCGCTCGTGATACTCGCCGCGGCCTGCTCTCCCACAACCGAGTCGGCGAATCCCACCGAGTCGAGTGAGCCCCCCGAATCGAGTGAGCCCACCGGTTCGACAACCGTGCCGGCGCCCGGCTCGGACGTCGAGTCCGACACCGAGCCGGACGCCGACGGCGACGGGACCGACACCGACATCGACCCGGGCGACGGCCGGCTCACGACCGAGGACGCACGATCGTTGCTGTCGGAGCTGGGTGGTCAGCTCGCCATCGGTAATGGCCCGGTGGTCGCCGTCGCCCGCCCCGACGGGCAGCGCTACATCGAACTGGACGGGGGTCGGACGAAGCTGGCGAGCCAGCCGACCTGGTCGCTCGACGGCGACCGGTTGATCTGGAGTTCCGTTTCCGCGTTGGCCCAGGGGGCGAGAGTCCAGTTCTTCGACGACGAGGGGGTTGCCGACGGCGACCCCCTGTCCACCAACATCCCGGGAGCGCCCGTCTTCTACTTCCAGTGGCGGGCCGACGGCGCCGAGGTGGTGTATCTGCGGAACTCGATCCGGCGTCCGACCGTCGAGGCCGGGGTGCTGACCCCAGGGGGCCCGGCCCGGTGGATGGCCGACGGGGATCCGTTCTTCGTGGCCTGGGCACCGACCGAGCCGGTCATCGCGGCCCACATCGCCGAGGAACGGCTGGCCCTGTTCGATCCGGCGGGAGCGGCCGAGTTCGGTCTGGTCGATGAGGACGAATCCGCCGCCGCCCCGGTTCCCGGGTCGGGCGATCCGGTTGCCGGCGACGACCTGAGCGAGGGCGGCGGATTCTCCGCGCCGGCCTGGTTGGACGACACGACGGTGGTGGCGGTCGTGTCGGGGGCGTTGAGCACCATCGACATCGAGACGGGGGCGGTCGTAGCCCTCGTCGACGTGGGGGGTCCCATCCGCTTCGTGCTCAGCCCCGACCGATCACGGCTGGCCTTTCAAACCATCACCGATCCCGCCGGTGAGGACGATGTCCTGGAAGTCGGCGCAACACCGGTGCAGGAGAACGACGTGGACACCTCGCTGGTCGTGGTCGACATCGAGGACGGAGGTGTCGAGACCGTGACCGAGCGATCGGTTGTGGCCTGGGAGTGGAGCCCCGACAGCACGAAGCTGGCCTGGCTCGAAGTCGATGGCCCCATCTTGCGTCGCCGGGGGCGGTGGCGGTTCTGGTCGGCCGAGGGACCGGTTGTGGGTGACGGTCAATCGCCAAGGGTGGTGTTGTCGATTAAAGAAGTGGTTAACTATCTACCATTTTTTGCCCAATACAGTTTCAGTCTTCAGCGATGGTCGCCCGACTCGTCGGCCTTCGCGATTGTCGGCTCCGTCAACGGTCGCGAGGGAGTGTGGATCCAGCTCGTGGACGTGCCCGCCGCTCCGGTCCTCGTGGCCCCGGGCGACGTCGTCAGCTGGGGTTTTGGGCCAACTCCGTCGCCGGATGCCGGGCGTTCCCCGGTGTAGGGGCCGCATTCGTGATCCATCGTGCGGCCGCCGGGAGGTCGGCCACGCCGGCGGCCGACCTCGTCGCTCGTCGCCACCGCCCTCGCGGTCGACTAGGGAGGGTTTCCCGGATGCCGGTCGCGGTTGTGGTTTGATGGTGTCGAAGCGCACGACAGCAGGTTGATTCCGCGCTATCGTCCTTATCCGACATCGCAATGATCGAGGCTTTGCGGAGAATATGGCGGCTCTGGCATGGTGCGGCCATCTTGATCCCCGGCCGACATCACTGGGATTTTTGAATCCGTCCCTGTTCGGGCCGACAACGGTTCGGTGCTTCCACCGCACCATCGGTTGCCGGGCGACAGGGAAACCGCCGCAAGGATGACAACATGAATGATCAGCAGTCGCCGTCTGCTCCTGATCCGCAAGACCCGACAACGCCGAACTCCGTCTTTCGATCGCGCCCCGAAACCGGGCTCAGTGATCAGGAGGCCTTTTCGCTCCTCGCCGAGTCGATGACCGACGGCCACAACGGCGATCGACATGGCAACGGCACGGGTCGTGGTTCGAACGGTGAGCAACGGGTCCGTGGCCACCAAGGCGATGGGGCCGGCTTCGACCACCGTCGAGGCCGGGAGATGTCGACGGCTCTTCCGCCGGGATGGCGGGCTGCCGGCACGGAGGCCGAGAGGCCGGGTTCAATGATCGAACACCGTGCGAACGGCGGTGAGATGCCCCCCGTGGTTCCGTTCAGGACCGACTCGGCGACGCTCAACGGTGCCTACTCCGGTGAACGTCCGGCGGCGTTGTCGGGAAGAACGGCCAAGCGGCACGGCTTCGACTGGTCGACCCCCGTCCTCGTCGACGAGCACTGGGAACTGGTCGGTCCCCACACCGATTTCATCCACGGGCAGATCACCGAGGTCATCGACCTCACCCGCGTGCCACCCGCGGTCATCAGTACGGGCCCTGATGGTGGGGTCGCGGTGATCGATCCTGGGACCGACACCATCGATCCCCCCATGGAAGCTCCTGTGGCCCCGAACGCCCGACCCGCGCGCCGCGACCGCACCAACCGAATCCTTCCCCCTGTCGAGGAGAACCACGATGCCGATCCCCTCCCCCCACTGGTCTTCCTCAACACACGAGGCGACATCCTGCCCCGTATCGGTGCAACGTCGACCGGCCGGAATGGCGATACATTCGGTTCAGGGGTGGTTCCTCGGGATGGGGGCGAACCACCGGTGGCAGCGACGAGCGGACGCGGAGTCGAGAACATGGCGGATCCGAGGACGGATATCCAAGCGGCGACCGACCGCCGCCGTCGGGTCGACCTGTCCGACGAGTTCGTCGAGCCGGGGCTGATCCATGCGGGCGATACGCAGGTTCTTCATCCTCACACGAACCGTGGTGCAGCGATCAGACTCACGGCCGACTCCCCGGTTGTCCCCGTCGATCCGGGCCCGTTTCACGCTGAGACGGCTTCGCAGGCTTCGCAGGGCGTCGAAGCCGATCCCCGTCTCGGGGAGCTGCAGCGGATCTTCGACCAGTATTCTGGTCCGGTCATTGCGGTCATCGCCAGCATCGCGGGTGACCGCCGAGCGATCGATGAAGCACTCCAGTCCACATTCGAAGCGGTGTGGAAGACCGTCGACACCTTCGATCCCGAACAGCCGCGAGGCCCGTGGATGTTCACGCTCGCCCGGCGTCAGGCGACGGAGCAGGTCGAACTCGCTCGGCGCCTCGCGCAGGAGTCCAAGCCCGGGCGTTACCCCGTGCCCTCACATCGGCAGGATCAGGCGATCGCGGTGGACAAGTCATGGGAGGCGTGGGAGGTGCGGCTGGCGGTCGACCAGCTGACCCAGGCCGAACATGACGTGCTGCGACTGATTCACAACAAAGGCTTGATCCACCCGGAGGTCGCCGCCCAACTCCACACCACGGTTGGTGCCGTCAAGTCACGCGCCTACAGCGGCTCCCATCGATTGGTCGAGCTTCTCGACCACGTCATTCGTCCCGATGCGACCGAGGAATTGACGTTTGATCAGGCCGCCGCCCTCACCTGGTACCTGGCCGGCGTGGCCGACGGGTCCGATCTCGATGCCGAGGAACGTTCCGCGGTCAGGCGGGTTCAGGCCCAGTTGGCCAGTGCCACCGCATGGATCAACCCCGACAGTCATGCCAGGGAGCGGGTGATCTCCTATGCCCGGCGCACGCTCGACGATCCCGGTCCGCCGACCGGTACCGTCACCGACTCCCATGGCCCCGGGTTCCATCGGGGCGACGCCATCGACGGCGCCGCGAACGTGGTCGACGACCGAGGGCAGAAGGTCACCGGTGGTCACGAGAAGCTCGCCGGGCCGGCCACGGTCACCGGTCGGCCCTGGTTGATCGTTGGTTTGTCCGTCGTCGGGCTTGTTGCCCTCTTCGCCGCCTTCGCCCTGCGATCCGGATCCACCGAGGCCGGTTCCGAGACGGTCCGTCGCTACGAGATGCAGACGGCCGGGCTCGACGCCGATGCCACCGGAGTGGTCGAGATCACCACGGTGTCCACGGGCTCCCGCTATGAGATGGAGTTCGGCGGCCTCGACCCCACGGCCGATGACCAGTTCTATGCGGTCTGGTTGCAGAGCACGGCCGGGGGCGGTGTCGTCCCCCTCGGCACGTTCAGCTGGCGTGCCGCTGGTGATCCGCTGGTGCTGTCGGGTCCGACCTGGTCTGACGCCTACGACGTGCTGGTGATAACACGGAGCGAAACGATGACTCGTGCCTCCATCGACGACCCGATGGTTCTGTCGGTGTCGATCGAATAGGCGGTCCCGAAGCGTCTGCGTGTCGCTGCTACCGGCCGGTGTTCGATGGGAGCGGAGCCGGGCCGATCTGCCAACCCAGGCGGTTGTGACCGATCGATCTCGGGTAGAACACGATGATCCATCGCGTCGACGGTCCGGCTCCGACCGTGACAGCACCGCCGTAGTAGCCGTCGCCGGCGAAGGTGCCCATCCACGAGTAGTCGGTGACGCGGGGTGGGAGGGTGGACCGGGCCATCACGGCGTTGGCCAACCCGCTCTCCAGCGTGACCATCACGACATCGTCCGGCGTATCGCCCTCGTTCCGTATCAGCCGGTCGGCGTACACCCGGTCGCCGGTGAGCGGCTTGATGCTGAGACCTTCGACCGTCCCGCGGCCGCAATACCAGTGGGTACCCGGCGGATACCACCGAAGGTAACCGGAAAGGGGACGCGCCGTGGCCGTCTTGCGGACGAACGCTTCGGACTCGGTGAGCACGAGCACCATCTCACCTCTGGTGTAGCCGGTGTTCAACGCTCGGGTCCAGTGTTGGAGGATCTGCTGCGACGGTGGTGGATTTCGAGTGTTGTTGTAGAGCAACTCCACGAATTGCGACGAGGTCTTTGGCCCGTGTTGTCGATCGAATTCGGTCGAACGAGCCAGCTCATTGGCGATGGACGCCAGGTTGGCTTCGCCCGACTTGTAGCGGTCGGTCCAGTGGAACGCCTCGTTCAGATCAGGTTCGCGTAGAAAAAGCGCCAGGTGGAGACGGCGAATGGAATCGGTCATTTCCGGGCACGCGCTCTCCGGCGGTCCTTCGGCGCCGACGGCGGGCGGCGCTCCGGTCATGGTCAGCGAAACGAGGAGGAGCGAGGCGGCGGTCGCCCGTGCCACCAGCCGGCGGAACCGCCGACGCGCCGAGTTCGCCTTGCCGCTGCTCCGGCTTCGATAGCGGAGATTCTGAGAGGTTGTCGGTCGGCGTGTGGTCACGTCCGACGGCTGGTGGATGGCCACGGTTCCCGCTCCGGTCGGCCGGGATTTCTTGTCGGGCATGCTACCAGCATGTCCAAACGGAATTCGAACCGACCGTCGGTCACCATCCAAACACGTCCACGATCGCCTGGTTGCCGGTCCTGCGTACCCGGCCGTCTTTTCGGACTCCCTTCCACCATTCCGGCTTCAAGAATTCCGGTTACGGCTCGTTTGAACGACAACGTCCACAGCGCCACGCATGTCCGCCTTGCTCTACTCTATTGTGGTCGCCATCAGTGCTGTAATTTGTCCGCATATGTTGATGCTTGTTGTATGAATAGATAACAATGGAGTGCTTGACAATATGCGGTATTGTTTTGATTGGTGAGCGTTGATACCCGCATGGCATTTGAGAGGCGTCAGCCCTCGGTCGATCTCCGGGCTTTTCTCGATCCTCTGAAGCCGGGTGAATACTTCGACTGCGGTCGGGCCCGCCTGTATGGGATCGACGAGGCGCTCGAGGCCGAGGCGCAGCGACGTGGTCGCGCCGTTGGTGATGACGAGTTCCAGCTGGTGGCCACCGACGGCGGTCTGATCTTCTGCCGGGCCTCGATCATGTTCGCCATTGCGGCCCGATGGAAGGACCTGACGATCGGCCGTCCCCAGGATGGGACCCGGTCGGGGGAGGCCATCCTGCCGATCAACTGGCCGACCCACGGCGACCTGCAGTTCACGGTCAGCCGTCGGCTCGGCAGCAACGTCTTTCGCCGTTGGCTGCAGCTTCAGGCCCAGGCCACCCGCCGTAGCCAGGTCGAGCAGGATGCCCGGTACGAACGCGCCCGGCCGCCCGGTGCGCCACCAGCGAACGGTCACGCCAACTCCGAAGCCAACGGGCATTCGTCCAACGGGCCCTCCGACGAACCTTCGGCGGGCCGCACCGGCCTCGGGGCCCGCGCCGACGCCCTCTCGGAACCGGCGGAGCCGATCGACCTTCGAGGAGTCGACGAGTTGGTCGGCGACGGCATGCGCGCCGGGACCCAATCGGACGAACAGGACCACCCGGATCCCGTCGCCCTCGGTGGTGCGAACGACTCCATGTCGACCGGATCGGCGCCGGCTACCGGCGACTCCGACCGGGAGGCGATTCATGACGCAACCCGCCAGGAACAGCGCCGGCTCGATCGAGCACACGGTGACCTGCCGCCGGAGCGGGCCGACCATCGACCGGAACAAACCCTGGACCCGTTGGTCACCATCGACGCGGCGATCGTGGACGAGTGGGTCGACGATCGGGTTCCTCTGGCCTCGACGCGCTCGGCCGCTCCCGAATTGCCCACGGCCGGGCCCGACGAGGGTGAGACGACCAGTGATCCGTTCCAACACGCCGACGACGGTTCCGGCGACAACGGTCATCGGCATCGGGCGCCGCATGCGAACGACACCGCCGCGCATCCTCGGCGGTTCTGGACGGCCGATGACGAGGTTGGGGGCGAGGCGGCCCGCTTCGACACCCCGGCGGCCGCCCGACATCCCGGCCCGTGGCCGGTCGTCGCCGATGACGACGCAACCGCCACGCAGTTCATGAGCCGGACCGTCGACGGCACCGACATCTTTCTCGGAGGTGAAGGGGAAGGGGATGCCACCTCGTCGGGTCGGTCCGCCGGCGACGACGATCGAGTCGGTGGCGACAGTGGCCCGAGGATGCGGTCCGGTCCGATGAGCGTTCCCGTTCCGGAGATACACGGTGCCCGTCTGCACGCGGCCGAGTCGAACGAGCCGGCGGACGGACCGAGGCTGGACATCCGCTCCACGCTTCTCGCCGGACGCCGGGATTCGCCATGGGTCGAGGTGCTCCGTGAGCGACAGGTCCTCATTCTCAGCGTGGTCACGGTGGTGGCCCTCGGGCTCCTCGCCCTCATCGGCTTCCTGACCGGCGACGGCGGGGGGAATACGGAGACAGCCGCCGACGTTCCGGCGACAGCGGAGGTCGGCGCCGACACCGGTGCGGTACCGCCGGCCGGCGAAGCGGCTGTTGCCGCTCCGGCGACCTCGGCGACCATCGCGGTCGAACCGCCGATCGGAGCGGCAGGCGGCGCCCCGGTCGACTCGACGGTGCCGACCCTGCGAGTCAGCAGCACATCGGTTCAGATCTGTCATTCGAACTACGGTGGCTGCGTACCGGTTGCGGCGGATGTCGACTGCGAGGGTGACGGGGACGGTCCGGCATTCCAGGCCGGGCCGGTGGCCGTCTTCGGTGACGACGTCTACGATCTCGACACCGACGATGACCGGGAGGCCTGTGAGGCGGACCAACCCCGGGGTGAGTCGGCCATCACCGACGGCTGAAGTCGGTGTCGACCGAGCACGTGGTCGGTCAGCGGGCGACCGGCCCGTCGGCCAGGGTGATCCCGCACCATTCGTCGATGACGGCTCGATCGATGATCCCGAGTGACCGCCTGCGGTTGCGGTAGGCCTCGACCGCTCGATCGACCTGGTGGTCGAGCACGCCGGCCACCACGAGCCGGCCCCCCGGATTCAGGAGCCGGGCCGCCGTTGCTCCGACATGCTCGTGGACCACCAGCAGGACGTTGGCCGTGATGACGTCGAAGCCGTTGCCGGAGCGGTCGGCTCGGTCCGCCACCTCGTCGATGTCGCCGTGGATGATCTCAACGTCGACGTCGTTGGCGGCGATGTTGAAACGAGCCGACTCGATGGCTGCCGGATCGACGTCGGACGCGGTGACGTGGGTTGCGCCGAGATGGTGGGCGGCGATGGCCAGCACGCCGGAACCCGTACCGAGATCGAGCACCCGGCGGCCGGGCGGATTCGAATCAACCGATGGAGGTGCGCCGGTGAGTGCCCGACCGAGAAGGTCGAGGCTGAGGCGCGTTGTGGGGTGGCCGCCGTGTCCGAACGCCGCGCCGGCCGCCACCGGAAACGAGAACGACGCCGATGCCGTCGAGACCGTCACCTCGACCGACTCGTGGCGGATCCACCTGTCGTCGGCCGATTCGATGTCGGCCGTCATACCGTGGTTCGCTGCGAGTCGGCTCGCCTGTCTGGCTGCCTCGAGCCGATCGAAGCCGGCCACGATCGTCGAACGCTGCTCGAAGACTCCGCCGGTGCCCAGATCCCACAGGGCCGAGACGAGCACGGGGTGGCGGTCGAGGAGGTCCGCCGATTGCGGGATCTCGGCACCCGAATCGACGGTGAAGCGAACCAGCCACGGCACCCGAACAGCCTACGGCGGGCCCGGTGTCGTACGATCGTTGTTGTGTCCACCCCCGATTCCGTGGTGACCGGCTCCGGCGCCGATTCGACCACCGGCCGCGTCGAGTTGCCCGTCATGGCCGCCATCGACATGGGTACGAACTCCTTTCACATGGTGGTGGCCCGGGGTGCGTCCGACGGCGGCTTCGAGGTGATCACGACCCAAAAGGACATGGTTCGCCTCGGCAGTGGCAGCGGGGAGATGAAACAGCTCACGCCGGACGCGATGGACCGGGGCATCGCCTCGCTGAAGCGGATGCTGGCGGTGGCCGCCAGCTACGACGCGACCGTCTCGGCGGTGGCCACGAGCGCCGTGCGGGAAGCGCACAACCAGGTGGAGTTCCTCGACCGGGTCAGGAACGAGACGGGGCTGTCGGTCGACGTGATCAGCGGTTTCGAGGAGGCCCGTCTCATCCACCTCGGTGTGCTCCAGGCCCTGCCGGTGTTCGACAAGCGGATCCTGGTGGTGGACATCGGCGGCGGCAGCACCGAGATCCTCGTCGGTGAGGGCGACACGATCAAAGCGGTCCGCAGCGTCAAGTTGGGTTCGATCCGGCTGACCGACCGGTTCTTTCGCTCCGATTCGGGCGATGTGGCGGACGCCGTGGTGGCATCGGCCCCCGACCGAATCGAGGAATGCCGGCGTTACGTCCGAAGTGTTCTGGCCGGTGCCGCCCACGATCTCGAACCCCTCGGGCATGAGGTGGCCATCGGTAGTTCCGGCACGATCACCGCCATCGGTTCGCTCATCGCCGCTCGGCGAGGTGACGACCCCGCCTTCACCAACGGCCTGGTCTTCACCGTCGACGAGCTGGCCGGGCTGACCGATCGTCTTGTTGCTTCCACACCGGCCGAGCGTCTGGCCATGAGCGGCATGGACGAGCGTCGGGTCGACATCATCGTCGGCGGTGCCCTACTCCTCGAGGCCGTCTTCGACATGTTCGGGGTGGAGGCGATGACGGTGTCGGCCTACGCCCTTCGCGAGGGGGTCCTCTATGACCGCCTCTCCGCTCATCAGCGGGGCAACACCCGGCTCTCCGATCTGCGTCGATCCAACGCGCTCCGGTTGTCGCAGCAACTCGATCCCGATTCGGAGCACACCGAGGTCTGCGCCCGACTCGCCGTTCGGCTGTTCGACGGGACCCGTTCGGTGCACGGGTTGAGCGATGACGACCGCGAGCTGCTCGACATGGCCGCCCTCGTCCACAACGTCGGTCTGTCGATCTCGCACGCCGCCCACCACCAGCACACCTACTACATCGTTCGACACTCCGAGCAGCTCACGGGATTCACCGATCGCGAGCTGGAGATACTGGCTCAGATCGCCCGCTACCACCGACGGAGCCACCCCTCCCCGAGACACGACGGGTTCGCCGCCCTCGAAGCCGACGACCGGCGGAGGGTCTCGATCCTCGCCGGATTGCTGCGGGTGGCGATCGGTCTCGATCGGGGCCACCAGGGCTCGGTCGGCGATGTGGTCGTGAGGGTGGCCGATCGGCCGCCTTCGTCCGAGCACGCTCCGGTACGACCGAATCGGCCCTGGCTCATCATCCGACCGGTGGCCATCGACAGCGGCCTCGACCTCGATCTCGAGGTCTACTCGGCTCAGGAGCGCTCCGCCCTGCTGTCCGAGGCACTCGATCTGAACGTCGTCGTCTCGCCGGACTCCTCGCCCGAACAGTCGTCGGGAGATTGACAGCCTCCTCATCGGCTGGAAAGCTTCCTAGGAGGTCCGGCGCATCTGGACGCGACGGCCGAAAGGGAGATCCTGATGACGTTCCACCGATTGCGCGCCTTTTTGGCGCTCCTGTTGGCCTTGACACTGGTGGCCGCCGCCTGTGGCGGATCCGACGACTCGGATTCGGCCGACGACGGTGACGCCGAGACGGCCACCGAGGACACGGCCGCCGAGGGCGAGGACGAGGAGCCGGCCGACGCCGGCGACGAGGGCAGCGACGCCGGCGATGCCGCCGCCGTCGAGGGTGACCCGGTGGCGGGCGGAACCTTGGTCATCGGCAGCACCCAGGTGCCTCGCCATCTCAACGGCACCGTGCAGTCGGGCTACGCCACGGCGGTCCCCGGCACCCAGTTGAACGCCGGTCTCCTGCTCTACGACGACGAGTGGAACCCTCAGCCGTATCTGGCCGAGAGCTGGGAGGTGGCCGACGACGGGCTGTCGGTCACGGTGAACCTGGTCCAGAACGCCGTGTTCCACGACGGTGAACCCATCACGTCGGAGGACGTGGCGTTCTCCATCCTGACCGCTCAAGCCCATCACCCGTTCAAGACGATGTTCGCACCGGTCACCACGGTCGACACCACGGATGATTTCACCGCGGTCATCAACCTCAGCCAGCCCCACCCGGCAATCCTGCTGGCCATGTCGCCGGCACTGTTGCCGATCATTCCGGAGCACATCTTCAACGACGGCCAGGATCTGCCGACCCATCCCCGCAACAGCGAGGACTTCGTCGGCTCCGGACCGTTCCAGCTGGTGGAATACAACCCCGAGTCGATCATCCGAATGCAGCGTTTCGACGACTTCTTCATCGAGGGACGGCCCTATCTCGACGAGATCGTCGTGGAGATCTCCCCGGACTCGTCGCCGATCGTGCTAGGCCTGGAAAACGGAACGGTTGGCCTCTCGTCATCGCCCGGACCCGCCGACCTGGTGCGGATGCAGGACAATCCCGACCTGGTCGTCACCAGCGACGGCCACGAGGCCATCGGCCAGATCACCTGGCTCGAGTTCAACCTGGCCGACCCCGTGCTGGGTATCAAGGAGGTCCGCCAGGCCATTGCCTATGCCCTCGACCGGGACTTCATGGTCGATGCCCTCGATCTGGGTCTGACGAATCCGACAAAGACCGGCATCACGCCGTTCAGCCCGTTCTACAATCCCGACGTCGAAGGGTACGATCTGGACCTCGATGCAGCGAGGCAGCTGCTTACCGACGCCGGATTTGCCGAAGGCGACATCGAACTCACCATCGAATACATCCCCGGATTCGCGCAGGGAACGGCCTACGCCGAGTACACAGTCCAGGCGCTGGAGGAGATCGGGATCAACGTCAGCCTCAACCCGTCACCCGATTTCCCGACCTGGGCCCAACGGGTGTCCGAAGGCGACTACCAGATGACCACCAACAACGTCTGGAACTGGGGTGATCCGGTCATCGGCGTGCACCGGACCTACCTGAGCTCCAACCGCGTCGGGGCCATCTGGACCAACAACACCGGCTATGAGAACGCCGAGGTCGACGCGCTGCTCGACGAGGCCGGACAGACCTTCGACGAGGCGGAGCGGAAGGATCTGTACGCCCAGTTCCAGGAGATCGTGGCCGACGAGGTTCCGATCTACTTCGTGTCGAATCCACCCTTCTGGCAGGTGTACCAGCCGTCGGTCCAGAACCCTCCGCTGACCATCTGGGGCCAGATGTCGCCGATGCACGAGGTCTGGCTGTCCGAATAGTGTCCCATCGTTCGTCCCGCTCCGGAGCGGGGGCGGGACGAACGACTTGAACGAATCGAAAGGCAGGAACGAAGGCTGATGCGTCGATTCGTTGCCAAGCTCGCCCAGGCCGCCGGCCTCATCCTGGCCGTCATCGTGCTCAACTTCTCGATGATCCACCTGACTCCCGGCGACCCGGCGACGGTCATCGCCGGGGAGAGCGGGGCCGGCGATCCCGAGACGATCGCCCAGATCCGCGCCGAGTACGGGCTCGATCGCCCGTTTCTGGTTCAGCTGGGCAGCTACATCGGTGACGTGGTTCAGGGCGACCTCGGCTTCTCGTTCTTCTTCGATCGACCGGTCACCGAGCTGATCGGTGAACGGCTGTGGCCCACCGTGCTGCTGGTCGGTACCTCACTGTTGTTCGCCATCGTGCTCGGCGTTCTGGCCGGGGTGTTCACCGCCCGCCGCCCCGAGTCGACGGCCAGCCACGCTGTCACCGTCCTGGCGCTGGTCGGCTATTCGATGCCGGTGTTCTGGACCGGAATCCTCCTGATCATTCTGTTCGCGTCGGTGTTCGACATTCTGCCGATCTCCGGTATGCGCGACGTGCAATTCGAGGGCGGTACGTTCTCGGCGGTGATCGATGTGATCCGACACCTCATCCTCCCGGCCCTCACCCTCGGACTGTTGTATCTGGCCCAGTACTCCCGACTCTCCCGGGCGTCGATGATGGAGGTTCTCGAGTCGGACTATGTCCGCACCGCCCGGGCCAAAGGGCTGTCGGAGCGGGTTGTGGTGTACAAACATGCGCTTCGCAACGCCGTCATCCCGGTGGTGACGATCGCCGGCCTCCAGTTCGGTGCGCTGCTGTCGGGCGCGCTTCTCGTGGAGACCGTGTTCAACTGGCCCGGTCTCGGTCGACTGGCCTTCGACTCCATCCTTCGCCGGGACACCTCGGTGCTGCTCGGCGTGCTGTTGATGTCGGCGGTGCTCGTCGTGGTGGCCAACCTGCTGACCGATCTCGTCTATCGTCTCATCGATCCCCGAATCCGCGTAGGAGGTTCCGGTGGCTAGTGTCTCCGACGCCGACGTCCTCGTCGGGCCGCTCGGCGCGGTCGCCACCGACATCGAGGTCGCCGGACCGCCCGGCCGCCAGGCCCTGCGGATGTTTCTCCGCAACCGCGCCGCGGTGTTCGGGGTCATCCTCTTCGTGGCCGTGCTGTTGATGACCATCTTCGGGCCCATGCTCTACGACAACGACGCCAGTGACATCGTGGCCCGCCCGGTTCTCGCCCCCGGCTCCGAAGGGGCCCCGCTCCTCGGTACCGACTATCTCGGCCGCGACGTGTTGGCCGGGGTGATCAGCGGCGGCCGGGTCAGCCTGCTCGTGGCCGCCATGGCCGCGTTGATGGTCGTGTTCATCGGTGTCACCATCGGTGCGACGGCCGGCTACTACGGCGGTTGGGTCGACACGGTCCTGATGCGCTTCACCGAGTTCTTCCAGGTGCTCCCCGCCCTGCTCTTCGCCATGGTCATCGTGGCCCTGTTCACCCCGTCGATCGCCACGATCTCGGTCGCCATCGGCCTCGTGGCCTGGCCCAGCATCGCCCGGCTGACCCGAGCGGAGTTCCTGCGGCTCAAGAACCTCGAATACGTGAAGGCGGCCCGGGCCATCGGCGCAGGGGACTGGTCGATCATGTCGCGGGTGATCTTCCCCAATGCGCTCCCGCCGCTGATCGTGTCCGCATCGCTGCTGATGGGAGCGGCGCTGCTGTTCGAGGCGGGACTTGCGTTTCTCGGCTTGAGCGATCCCAACACGCTGAGCTGGGGCCTGATGATCGGTCTGAACCGGGCCAACTTCCTCAGCGCCTGGTGGTCGGTGACCTTCCCCGGTCTTGCCATCTTCGTCACCGTGCTCAGCTTCAGCCTCATCGGCGACGGGCTGCAGGACGCCTTCAACCCGAAGCTGCGGGGTC
>JBFHME010000055.1:0-19617 GCA_041594435.1 Acidimicrobiales bacterium | reverse complement strand
GCCGGAGACAAATTCGTGATCGCGACGAGCGGTCTGAGAACCCCCGGCGATCTCGAGCGTCTGGCCGACCGCCTGGTCGGCACGCTGGCCCAGCCGACGGTGCTGGCCGACAACTCGACCCAGATCGTGTCGGGCAGTGTCGGGATCGCCTGGACGTCCGCCGGTGACCCGCACGTTCGCTCCACGTCGACCGTTGATCTCGCAGCCGACCTGCTTCGCAACGCCGACAGCGCGATGCAGTCGGCCAAACGGGACGGCGGTGGTCGTTACGCGGTGTTCGATCCGTCCGTCCGAGCTCAGGCGGTGGCGCGCCTCGAGCTCGAACAGGATCTCCGGCGGGGCGTCGACTCCGACGAACTGGTCGTGCACTACCAGCCCATCGTCGATGTGGTCACCGGTGAGGCACACCGCTACGAGGCTCTCGTTCGCTGGAACCATCCGGTTCGGGGAATGGTTCATCCGGCCGACTTCCTGTCGGTGGCCGCCGAGTCGAATCTGATCGTCGACCTTGGCGCGATCGTGTTGAACCGGGCCTGTCGCCAGGCGGTCCAGTGGACCGAGATGACGGGTCGTCCCATCACCGTCGCCGTCAACGTGGCCGAACGTCAGCTGCTCGACACCGCGCTCGTCGGGATGGTGACCCGGGCACTGGCGGAGAGCGGCCTACCTGCTCAGCAGCTCGAACTGGAGATAACCGAGGAGCTGATCATGGAACGCCTCGATCGTTCCCTGCTCGTGCTGCGCCAACTCGAGCTGGCCGGAGTCCGCCTGGTGATCGACGATTTCGGAACCAGTCAGGCGTCGCTGGCCCGACTGCAGAGCCTGGCCATGGTGTCGACGCTCAAGATCGACCGGGTCTTCGTGGAGGGGGTGGCCAACGAGTCGATCGACCGCAGTATCGTGGCCGCCATCGTCTCCCTCGCCGAGGGTATCGGCATGTCGATCGTGGCCGAGGGCGTGGAACAGCCGAGCCAGGCGGAGATCCTCCGGGACCTGGGAGTTCGGTATCAGCAGGGATTCCTCCATCAACGTCCGGGTCCGCCCGAGACGATGTCCCGCCATCTCGAGCGGCTACGGCTCGGCTCGGAATCCGATGGTCACGACGAGGCGTTCGCCCACGCCACAGGCGAGGCCGCGGGACGAACGACGGCGGACGACGGGCCGCTCGTCTGACCGTTGTCGGGACCGGTGCTTCAGTCGGCGTCGGACGCCACGGCGTCGGAACCGCCGGCGGCGGCCGCTCGAGTTGCCTTGGCCGTTTCGACCCGCTGCACGTAGAGCAGCTGCGCCTGCCTCAAGGCGTCGATCAGTGTGGGTTCGACGTCGCCGAGCCGGCCCTTCAAGCCGTTGACCAGCGCTCCGAGAGCATCGATCGCCACCTGTGCCTCCGAGAGCTTTGGATCGTCGGCCGTCAGGTGGATCGCCGCCAATTCGTAGATGCCGAACGCGTGATTGGCCACCACCGTCGAGGCTTCGGTGGCCAGAATGCGGGCTCTGGCCTCGGCCAGCTCCTTTGCCATCGCCTTTGCCTGTTCCTGTTGCTCGGGCGTCAGCTCCGGTTCCTGCTCGGGCGTCGGCTCCGGTTCGGCCGCGGCGTCGGTCGGCGTGGCGGTCTGCTCCTCGGCCGCCGGGGGGACGTGTCGCTCACCGTCAGGGGTCCAAAGGGTGCTCATGGAAACAAATCTACGACCAACCGGCGCCGGCCTCAACGTTTCCGCCCGAACCCTCCCGGTGGCGACGGCCACGCCGTCACAAAGAAAAAACGTGGCTGTCAGCTCGTGAGGGGCGCGGACCGGTAGGCTGGATCGTTGAGTAAAGAGGGCCGTTGCGCCCCACCCGGCCACCGCTGGTGCGCCTGGGTCGTGACATATCGAACACCTCGGCGAGACGACCGGACCGGTTCACACCGAACGGACCGTTGCCAGTCGATCAGGAGCGCATCGGCGTTCCGTCGCCGGTGCTGCTCGATCACCTTCCTCTTTGCTTCTCCCATTCGGGGCCCCGGCCCCGGCGAAATCTACAGAGAGGAAGCTCCATGAGGGGTGATCGACAATAGCAGCGTCGCCTGAGCCTCGGATCAACGACAAGATCCGAGCTCGAGAAGTTCGTGTTATCGGACCCGACGGTGATCAGCTTGGTGTCAAGCCGATCCCGCAGGCGTTGTCGATGGCACGTGAGATGGGCCTTGACCTGGTTGAGGTGGCCGACAAGGCCAACCCGCCCGTCTGCCGGATCATGGATTACGGCAAGTACAAGTACGAGGCGGCTCAGCGAGCCAAGGAATCCCGTAAAAAGGCAACCAACATCGTTGTCAAGGAAATGAAGTACCGACCAAAGATCGGTGTGAGTGACTTTGACACCAAGACGCGCAAGGTCGAGAAGTTTCTACAGGACGGCCACAAGGTCAAGATAACCATCATGTTCCGTGGTCGAGAGGTGACCCATCCCGAGTTGGGCAAGAAGATCCTCGATGACATCGCTGAACGGGTTGACGACTACGCCAAGATCGAGGCGTATCCGAGGCTGGACGGCCGGAACATGACCATGGTGCTCGGTCCCGACACGAAGAAGGTGAAGGCCCGCAAGGCCCAGGAGGCCCGCAAGGCCAAGGAAGCAGCGGCCGCTGAAGCGCGAGAGGCCGAAAGCCGTGCCGAAGGTACTGCGGAGGCCGGTGCCGAATCCGGACCCGTGGAGGTCGCGGGGGACAGCACCGAGGTCCAGGAACCGGTTTCCGCCGACACCGCAGGCTCCGACTAGACCCAATGCCGTCCGGTCCGGGCCCATGATGGGCTCGGGCCGGAGCACGTGCCCGTCACGGCCGCTGCCGGTCAGGCGACAGGCAGCGGCACCGATCAATCCGCACAGCCAATCGGCACGGCCAATCCGGCCAAGTGCCAACCCCGAATCACGCAAGGTAGAGCCATGTCAAAGAAGATGAAGTCGCACAAGGGAGCGAAGAAGCGGTTCAAGGTGACCGGCACGGGCAAAGTGACCCGTCGGAGCAAGAACCTGAATCACTTCCTGGAAAAGAAGTCCAGTCGACGCAAGCGTCGCCTGACCGGAGATGTCGAAGTGAGCGCGGCCGACGCGCCGCGCATCAAGAAGCTCCTGTCGAGCTGACATCCACCGCCAGGTGCCGGTCCATCGTCGCCTCGGGCGACACCGTCCGGCACCCGCATCCCAAAGAGTTGTTCGTTTTGCAAGAGGAGTAGAAGTTAGATGGCACGTGTCAAGCGCTCAGTGCACTCGAAGAAACGTCGTCGTTCCACGCTGGCCAAGGCGAAGGGGTACTACGGCAACAAGAGCCGCAGTGTCCGGGCCGCCAACGAGCAGGTCATGCACTCGGGCAACTATGCCTTTCGAGACCGCCGGGCCCGTAAGGGTGAGTTCCGTCGCCTGTGGATTCAGCGGATCAACGCCGCGTGCCGTCAGAACGGCACCACCTACAGCCGCTTCATCAGCGGGTTGAAGGCGGCCGAGATCGAGGTCGACCGAAAGATGCTGGCTGAATTGGCCGTGTCCGATCCGACCGCGTTCGCCGGTCTTGTTCAGCTGGCCGAGAACTCGGTCGAGGCGGCCTAGGCGACGCTTCCGGTCGTAGAGCCGACGCTCGGCCCGTACCGCAGACGACATGTCCGACACGGCGAGCCGTCCCGAACCGGTTCCTCTCAGCAGCGCCAACCCGCGGCTCAAGCGACTCCGTCGCCTGGTCCGGCAACCGAAGGTCCGCTCCGACGAGCGGGCCTTCGTCGTTGACGGACCGACGTTGGTGGCCGAGGCGCTCGCTTCGCCCCTGTCGGTCGAAGGCATCTACGTCGGCACGGCCGTGGGCTACGACCTTCTCGCACGGGAGCTGGAGAGTGCCGGTGTTCCGCTCGGCTCGACACCGGTCTTCGCCGTCGATGACGACGTGTTGGCCTCGATCCTCGATCCTGCCAATCCTCGGCCGGTGGCCGCGGTCGTCGAGTCGCCGTCGTTCGCTCTGTCGGACATGGAGCCCGATTCGCCGGTTCTGGTCGCCGTGGAGCTCCGTGACCCCGGCAATCTGGGCACGGTGATTCGCACGGCCGAGGCTGCCGGCTTCGGGGGTGTCGTCGTCGTCGGTCAATCCGTTGACCATGTGAATCCGAAAACGGTCCGATCGTCGGCCGGCTCCGTGCTGCGGCTTCCGGTCGTTCGCCTGGCGGCAATCGACGATGCCGTCGACGCCCTCCGATCCGGCGGTCGCGCGGTCGTTGCCACCGTGCTCGACCCGAACGCCCCGTCCTATGACCAGCTGGATCTGACCTCGGCGGCGCTCCTGCTGGGCAACGAGCCGCACGGGCTCGACGAGGCGCTGGTCGCCAAGGCGGACGCCGCGGTGACGATCCCGATGGCCGAGGGCGTCGAGTCGTTGAACGTCGCAGCGGCGGCTGCCATCCTTGCGTTCGAGGTGGCCCGCCAGCGTCGCAACCGCGGTTTCTCCCGTTCGGTACCGTCGTGAACCGTGCTCGACGGGCAAACGTCGGCGAAATTGCCTGTCAAACGGTCGCCGATTCGCTAGACAAGAGTAGAGAAACCGGCCGGCACACACCCGTTGGCTGCCCGATGACCGAAACCCAGTGATGGAAGCCCCATGATTGCAACGATTGCCAAACACGAAGCGGACTCGCTGGCCGCGATCGCCGAGGCGGCGACGGTGGCCGACCTCGACCGGGTCGAGTCCGAGGCCCTCGGAAAGTCCGGGTCGTTGATCGCGCTCAAACGCGATCTCGGATCGATTCCGGTGGAGGACCGCAAGACGGCCGGTCGGGCGCTCAACGAGGCCAGGCAACGGGTCGAGGGTGCGCTGGCCGAACGCCGTCACGAGTTGGCATCGGCCGAGCGGGTCGCACAGCTGGACGCCGAACGGCTCGACCTCACCGAGGTGCCGACGACGGTCTCGGTCGGCCACGCCCACATCGTGACCCAGGCGTGGGAGGAGCTGGAGGACGTGTTCGTCGGGATGGGGTACCACATCGCCGAGGGTCCCGAGGTCGAGACCGACTGGCACAACTTCGACGCGCTCAACATTCCGCCCGGTCACCCGGCCCGTGACGGGTTCGACACGATCTACGTCAACCACGGCGAACCCGGCTCCACGCTGCTGCGAACCCACACCTCGCCGGTCCAGATCCGCACGATGCTCGCTCAAGAGCCGCCGATCTACATCGTGGCCCCCGGTCGGGTGTTCCGGCGAGACACCGCCGATGCGACCCACATGCCGGTGTTCCACCAGATCGAGGGCCTCGTCGTCGACAAGGGGATCTCACTGGCGGATCTGGCCGGCACCATGCAGGCGTTCACCGAGCGCTACTTCGGCACCGGCTTCAACTCGCGGCTGCGCCCGAACTACTTTCCGTTCACCGAGCCGTCGGGCGAGTTCGACGTCCAGAGTCCCGATGGTTCCTGGTTGGAACTCGGCGGGTGCGGCATGGTTCACCCCAATGTGCTGCGGGCCGGCGGGATCGACCCGGAGGAGTGGTCGGGCTTCGCCTTCGGTTTCGGAATCGACCGGCTGGCCCAGCTCAAGTTCGGTGTCGACGATCTGCGCGACATGTACTCGAACGACATCCGCTTCCTGTGCCAGTTCTAGTGTTCGTCCCTCTCGTGTCGCCGTCCACCGGCGAGGATCGAGATCAACGGTTTGAGAAGAGAAGTTCGCCTGCCATGAAAGTTCGCCTGCCATGAAAGTTCTACTGTCCTGGATGCGGGAGTTCGCCTCCATCGACGGCGATCCGCAGGATCTCGCCGCCACGCTGACCGACATCGGCCTGGTGGTCGAGGGCGTGTCGGTGGTCGGCCCGAGCTGGGACGGCATCGTCGTGGCCAAGGTGCTCGACCTGCGGCCTCATCCGAAAGCCGACCGGATCCAGCTCGTCGACGTCGACAGCGGCGACGGCGAGCCACTCCAGATCTGTTGTGGTGCGTTCAACCTGGCTGTCGGCGACCTGGTGCCGCTGGCCACTCTCGGAACCGTCATGTCGGGCGGCCTGGAAATCGCCCGGCGTCAGATGCGGGGTGAGTGGTCCAACGGCATGTTGTGTTCGCCGGCCGAGCTGGAGCTGGCGGGGGACGCGGATGGCATCCACATTCTCGAGCCGGGACTCACCCTCGGTGCGCCGCTGGCCGATGCCCTGGGTGTCGAGACCGACATCGTGTTCGACATCGATGTGGAGGGCAACCGCCCCGACGCCCTGTCGGTGGCCGGTGTGGCCCGCGACCTGGCGGCCCAGCTCGGGGTGCCGTTCGCCAACCGGGAGCCGGTGCTCGCCGAGCTCGACCCACCGGCCTCGGAGCGCACTGCGATCGAGATCCTGACCCCCGATTTCTGCCAGCGTTTCGGCGCCAGGGTGCTCGACAACATCACCGTCGGTGAGTCGCCGTCATGGATGGCCGCCCGCCTGACGGCCGCCGGGATGCGTCCGATCAACTCGATCGTCGACATCTCCAACTACGTGATGCTCGAACTCGGGCAGCCCAACCACACCTACGATCTGGCCCTGGTCCCCGATGGACATCTCGGCGTGCGAATGGGTCGTGACGGCGAGACGATCACGACGCTCGACGATGTTGAACGCACCATCACCGCCGACGACGGCGTGATCGTCAATGCGGGCGACGAGCCGATCGGACTGGCCGGCGTCATGGGTGGGGCCTCGACCGAGATCACCGAGGCCACCACGTCGGTCGTGGTCGAGGCCGCGATATGGGACCCGATGACGATCGCTCACACCTCGCGGCGGCTCGGACTCCGGTCCGAGGCGTCAACACGTTTCGAACGGGGCGTCGACCCCTACGGCGTGGAGCGGGCGCTCGATCGTTTCGCCGAGCTGGCCGTCGAGATCTGCGGGGCCAAGGTGTCGGCCGGCGTCGTGGTGGCCGAAGGCACCATCAAGGTGGCACCGCCGGTCGTGGTCCGTACCGAGCGTGTCAACGCCATGCTCAACACCTCGCTGTCGACCGCCGAGATCGCGGCGTTGCTCGATCCGATCGGCTTCACCTCGGAACCGGTGCCGGGTGCCGGCGATCAGCTGACGGTCACGATCCCGACGTGGCGACCCGATTCGGCCCTCGAAATCGACGTGATCGAGGAGATCGCCCGCCATCACGGCTACGACAAGTCGGGCTTGCGGGTCCCGGTGCCGACCCAGGTCGGTCGGCTCACCTCGGCCCAGGTCGGCCGGCGCCGGGTCCGGCGGGCCCTGCTGGGCGCCGGCTACTCAGAGGCCATGCCGATGCCGTTCCTGGCCCCCGACGATTTCAGCAGAGCGGGGATCGACGATGCGGCAGTGACCCTGGCCAACCCGTTGGTGGCCGAGGAGTCGGTTCTTCGCACCACCCTGTTGCCCGGCCTTCTCAAAGCGGTGATCCGCAACCAGTCCCACCGTAGCGGGCCGGTGAAGCTGTATGAACTGGGTCGGGTCTACCATCCATCCGCCGGCGAGTTGCCCGATGAATACGACCAGGTCGCCGCCATCGAGACCGGCTTCGACAGCACGGCCGGAGATCGAGGACCGGCAGCCGAGGCCGCGGTCCGGGCGCTGTATCGCCTGGCCGCCGAACTCGGTTTGGCCAACCTGGCCATCACCAACGCCGAGGTACCGGGTCTCCATCCCACGAGAGGGGCCACGGTTCAGTTCCGGGGCCGCGACATCGGCGTGGTCGGCGAGGTCGATCCCCGGGTGCTCGACAACTACGAGATCGAGGGGCGGGTTGCCTGGTTCGAGTTGCAGGTCGATCCGCTGCTGGTCGCCCTTGATTCGGTGGCCACGTACCGACCGATCTCGCTCTATCCGTCGAGTGACATCGACCTGGCCTTCGTCGTCGATGACAACGTGCCGGCGACGATGGTGGCAAGGACCCTGTCGAAGGCCGGTGGTGAGTTGTTGCAGTCGGTGGAGCTGTTCGATGTGTTCCGGTCGGAGCAGGTGGGGGAGGGACGGCGCTCGCTGGCGTATCGCCTCCGGCTCCAGGCCCACGATCGAACGCTGACCGACGCCGAGGTGGCCGAGGTCAGGCAGCGGTGCATCGACGCGGTCGCGAAATCCAACGGTGGCCAGCTACGTTGAGACCATGACTGCGACCGATTCCGCTGCCGCCGACTCCGCGGCCGCTCCCGCTGATTCCGATTCGACCGCCGACCTGACCGCCGCAGACGTCACCTGGGACCTCGAAACGCTCCTGGACGGGGCCGAAACGCCGGACGCCCTGCTCGACGAAGCCGCTTCGCTGGCAGCCGGGCTCGAGGCGCACCGGGGGACGGTGGCCACCATGAACGCCGCGGCCCTGGCCGACGTGATGCACACGATGGCCCGGATCTCGGAGTTGATCAGTCGGGCCGGCCACTACGGAGGCCTCAAGTTCGCCGAGAACACCCAGGACACCGACGCCGCGGCCATGATGCAGCGGCTGGAGGAGCGGTCCACCTCGATCGGATCCACGTTGATGTTCGTCGAGCTGGAGTTTGCGGCCGCGGCCGACGACCACGCCGACGCCGTACTCGCCGACGAGCGTCTGGCGTTCTGCCGTCATCATCTGGAGAACACCCGGCGCAATCGGCCGTACCTGCTGTCGGAGCCGGAGGAGACGATCCTGCTCGAAACATCGGTGTCCGGTCCCTCCGCCTGGGTTCGGCTGTTCTCCGAGTTGACCTCCGTGATCGAGGTCGAGGCGACCTGGGACACGGCCGAAGACGGTACGACCGAGACCGTCGGCCTCGAGCAGGGCCTGTCGATGCTGCAGCATCCGGATCGAGCCACCCGAGCGGCAGCGGCCCAGGCGGTGACCGACGGCTTGGCCCCGGGGTTGAAGACGCGGGGGTTCGTCTACAACACTCTCCTGCTCGACAAGTCGGTTCGTGATCGCCTGCGGAGCTATCCCACCTGGATCACCAGCCGGAACGTCTCCAACGAGGCCAGCGACGAGTCGGTCGACGCGCTCGTTCAGGCCGTGGTGAGCCGCTACGACATTCCCCAACGGTGGTACCGGCTGAAGGCCAGGGCGATGGGCGTCGACAAGCTGGCCGATTACGATCGCATGGCTCCGATGGCCGAGACCTCGCAGGAGATCGGCTGGGCCGAGGCGACGGCCATCGTCCGTGACTCCTACCGGTCGTTTTCACCGGAGCTGGCCCTCATCGTCGACCGCTTCATCGACGAGCAGTGGATCGACGCCCCCATCCGCCCGGGCAAGCAGCCCGGCGCGTTCTGTGCCTACTCCGTGCCGAGCCATCACCCGTATGTGCTGCTGAACTGGGCGTCAAAGGCCCGCGATGTTCTGACCTTGGCCCACGAGCTGGGCCACGGGCTTCACGGCTACCTGGCCCGGGAACAGGGGATTTTCCATCAGTCGACGCCGCTGACCGTGGCGGAGACCGCGTCGGTGTTCGGGGAGACCGTCACCAACAACCGTCTGCTGGCCATGATCGACGATCCGGCTGAGCGCTTCGCCCTGCTTGCGTCCGTTGTCGACGATTCGGTGGCCACGGTGTTCCGCCAGGTGGCGATGAACCGGTTCGAGGCTGCCTGCCACGGCGAACGCCGGGAAGTCGGCGAGCTGTCGGTGGAGCGGTTCGGTGAACTGTGGATCCGTACCCAGACCGACATGATGGGTGACTCGGTGGAACTGACCGACAACTACGGGTCATGGTGGTCGTACATTCCACACTTCATCGGGAGCCCGGGCTACGTGTACGCCTACGCGTACGGTCAGCTCCTGGCGCTCTCGGTGTACGCCCGCTACGAGGAGCAGGGCGATGCGTTCGTGCCCGCGTACCTCGATCTCCTGCGGGCCGGTGGGTCGATGTCGCCCGAGGACCTCGGTGCAATCGTCGACTGCGACCTGGCCGATCCATCGTTCTGGGTGGCCGGCCTCGATATCGTCGACCGGCAGCTGGCCAAAACCGAGGACGCAGCGGAGGCCGCCGGAGTCGCCTGACGGGGGATTCCGCCTGATGGGGCATTCCGCCTGATGGGGCATTCCGCCTGATGCGGCATCTCGCCCCTGTCCGGTGATTGGCAGCGGCGTTCCCGTTGTGGCGAACGGCATACACCCTCTCACACCTAAGACACAATAAGCATAACAAATAAAGTGTATAGTAATAGGTGTACTTCAGTACGTAGTTACCTCGAACCCGTATCGCCACCAGGAGACGAGAAGCCGTGTCTCAACCGTTCAGTGCGCGGAGCGCCCCAATCGTCGCAGGACGACCGGCAGCCCGGGCCAACGCTCATCGCCGGTCTCGGGAGGATGGGGCGTGAGTGCGTACGTGCTCTTCCTGGTCGGTCTCGCCGGCCTCCTCGTCGCCGGGCACCTCCTGGTGAGGTTCGCCGTGCCGATCACGGTGCTCGCCGTGGCCACGATTCTCCTCCGGGGCCGGCCTGGAATCCGGCGTCGGACTCGTTCCGGTACCCGCACCTATCACCCGATCAACGTCTCCGCCCCACCGCCCCGGACAACCCCGTCCGCCATCGTCTCCACCCGTTCGCAACCGAAGGAGGTTCGGACATGGACACCGTCTCACACCAACCCGCTCCTGCTGCTGCGCGCTCCGAGGAACGACTTCAGCGCCTCCGGTCGACGGGGTTGAGGGAGCGTTGGTCGGTCGGAACCCGACAGGGTCACCGGAAAAGGTCCATCGAAAGACTCCATCCGTCGAAAAGACTACGATGTTCGCATGCTGACGGCTGACGAGCGCACGCGCGGTCCGTCATGGACGTTCCTGACCAACCATGCTCATGTGCTGATCGCGATCGATCGGGATCCCGACGCCCGGCAGCGCGATATCGCCCAGTCGGTCGGCGTTACGATCGGTGCCGTTCAGAAGATCATCGTCGAGCTGGAAAAGGGCGGGTATCTGGTCAGGGAACGGGTCGGACGCAGAAACCACTACCACGTCAACCGCGACCTACCGCTCCGCCACCCGCTGGAATCCAACCACACCGTTGGGGAGCTGCTGCAGACGCTCGACCGCTGATCGGCCGTTGGCGGTGCCGGAGGCGCGGTGCCGGAGGCCCCGGCTGTTCCGGGCCCCCTTTGCGGCGTTGAGGTGTCAGGTACGCCCGGAAGCCGATCAGTCGGCCGCGACGTCGTAGCCGGCTTTGTCGATGGCCGCGATGATCGCGTCGCGATCGCCGCCGGTGACGGTCACGAGCTTGGTTTCGAGGTCGATCTCGATCCCGGTTACGCCCTCGAGCGGTGCCACCTGGTCGGTGATGGCGCTGACACAGTGACCACACGAGATGCCGGGGACCTTGAACGTTTGCACGGGTGACGGGGACACGACGTCGGTCATGATCGAACCTTTCGCTGGGGGGAGCGGCGGTAGCCTTTGAAGCCTCGCAAACGCAGGCTATTGGAGACGACGAACAACGACGACATACCCATGGCGCCGGCGGCGATCATCGGGTTGAGCACGCCGAACGCAGCGAGCGGGATGGCCGCCGCGTTGTAGGCGAACGCCCAGAACAGGTTTCCCTTGATGGTGGCCAACGTGCGCCGGGCCAGGGCGATCGCGTCGGCCACCGCCCGCAGATCGCCCGACACGACTGTGAGGTCCGACGCCTCGATCGCCACGTCGGCACCGGTGCCGATGGCAATGCCCAGATCGGCCTGGGCCAGCGCCGGGGCGTCGTTGATCCCATCGCCGACCATGGCCACCCGCTTGCCCTCGGCCTGCAGACGCGCGATCTCGTCGGCCTTCTGGTCGGGGAGGACCCCGGCGATGACCCGATCGATGCCGACCCGGTCGGCCACCGTCTTGGCCGTGGTGGCGTTGTCGCCGGTGAGCAGCGTGACGGACAGCCCCAGATCATGGAGTGCGGCGACGGCCTCCGCAGAGGTGTCCTTGATCTTGTCCGCGACGACGAAGATGGCCTCGGCCCGTGCCTCGTGCTCGGAGCGCCGACCGGCGAACACAACCGTGGAACCGAGGGCTTCGGCCGCCTGCGCCTTCGCTTCGAGCTGTTCGGGGACGGTGTCGAAATGGCCACGTCGACCGACCCGGTACTCCACGCCGTCGACGACGCCGGACACGCCGTAGCCCGGCCGGTTGGTGAAGGCTTCAACCGATGGGGAGGCCACGGGTTCCGCGCCGGGGGAGACGGCGACCGCCCGGGCCACGGCCACCGCGATGGGGTGCTCCGACCGTGATTCGACGGCGGCCGCTGCTCGCCGCAGCTCGTCGTCGTCTCGGCCGTCGGTGGTCTGGAAGTCGGTGACGACCATGCGGCCCTCGGTGACGGTTCCGGTCTTGTCGATGACCGCCACGTCGATCGTGCGAGTGTCCTCGAGGACCTCGCCGCCTTTGATGATCACACCGAGTTGAGCGCCCCGCCCCGTGCCGACCATGATGCCGAGCGGTGTGGCCAGACCCAGGGCGCAGGGGCAGGCGATGATGAGCACGGCGACGGCCGCGGTGAACGCGGTGTCGAGATCGTGGCCCAGGATCAGCCGGAGCACGAGGGTGATGAGCGCGATGACGATGGCCGCCGGCACGAACACGGCGGCCACCCGGTCGGCCAGGCGCTGCACCTCCGCCCGGGAACCCTGGGCCTCGTCGACGAGCCGGATGATCTGCGAGAGGGCGGTGTCGCCGCCGACCCGGGTGGCCTCGACGACGAGGGATCCGTTGGCGTTCACGGTGGCCCCGACGACCTCGTCGCCGACACCGACGTCGACCGGAACCGGTTCGCCCGTGATCATGGAGGCGTCGACCGCGGAGGATCCGTCGACGACCACGCCGTCGGTGGCGATCTTCTCACCCGGACGCACGACGAATCGCATGCCGACAGCGAGGTCCTCGAGTGGGATCTCCCGGCCGTCGGTGAGGAGGGCGGTGTTGGCTCCGAGTTCGGCCAGCGCCCGAATGGCGTCGCCGGAGCGGCGTTTGGCCCGGTGTTCCAGCCACTTGCCGAGCAGGATCAGCGCCACGATGACGGCCGCGGTCTCGAAGTAGACCGCGCCGTGTTCACCGGCGTGTCCGGTCCAGGATCCGGCGGCGAGACGCCGGAGCACGACCACCGTCGACCAGGTCCAGGCCGAGAGTGTGCCCATGGAGACGAGGGTGTCCATGGTGGTGCTGAGGTGGCGGAGGTTCTTGGCCGCCGCCTGATGGAACGGCCAGCCCGACCAGAAAACGACCGGCGTGGTCAGCGCCCCGACGACCCACTCCCAGCCGCCGAACCGGAACTGGGGGATCATCGAGATCAGCACCACGGGGACGGCCAGGGCTGCGGCCACGACGAGCCGGCGGTACAGATCGGCCTGACGGCGTTCGGCCGCTTCATCGGCGGTTCCGTCGTCGATAAGGTGGTAGCCGAGGCTCTCGATGGCCTCGCGGAACTGGGGTCCGCCGACCGAATCGGTGTGGCGAACCATGGCCCTTCCGGTTGCGAAGTTGACGTTGGCCTCGGACACGCCGTCGAGGCGGGAAAGGCTGCGTTGGATCCGGTTCGAACAGGCGGCGCAGGTCATCCCGTCGATCAGGAGATCGGAGCGAATCGGCGTTTCCGCCCGGTCGGCGGCCGCGTCGGTGGGTAGTCCACCTTCGGCGGGCCGTGATGTCACAGGTGTCTTCACGTGCTCAGTCTACACCTTCCAGTCGACTGGAAGGTCAAGGGGTGGTGTGACGTCTACCCGTGGTCCGTGTCCCCGTCGACCGCCGGGGTGATGACCTGGCAGCGGTTCGGGTCGGTGCAGGTGCTGGGATCGAGCGCCGCCGCCCGCTCGGCCATCGCCACCAACGTCGAGTGGGTCTCCCGCAACCGTTCGATCTGTTCTTCGACTTCGGCGATGTGGCGCTGGAGGAGTGACCGGGTGTGCTGGCACGACGTCGCCCCCGACTCCTTCAACTCGAGCACGGAGGCGATTTCGGCCAGGGAAAGCCCCGAGCTCTGGGCGTCGCGGATGAAGGCAAGGCGCTCGGCGCCCGCCTCGTCGTAGGCCCGGTAACCGCTGCCGGTCCGGGTCGGCTCGGGCAGCAGCCCGATCGACTCGTAGTAGCGGATGGTCTTGGTGGAAACGCCGGCCGTCCGGGCCAGCTCTCCGATCCTCATGACGCTCAGTGTAGTGATCTCAGCCTGTGGCTCAGCTCCCGGGCGACCTTCGACGCGATTTCCATGGCCGGAGGCCCATAGGTGGCCAGAAAATGGGCGTGGGGAGCATACGGTTCGACGTGGAGGTCGTGCATCGGGGCCACGGTGTTCTCCCACTGCTCGGCCACCGAGTCGGGTGTCCGGCCGCGTTCGTTGACGTCGCGAGCCAGGCGACGCTGGTAGCGGATGTCGCCGGGGCAGTCGAGGTAGACCCGGTAGTGGATCAGGTCACGGATCTCGGCGAAGGCAAAGAGGAGGATGCCCTCGATGACGACGAAGTCCGTGGCCTCGACGATGGTGACGTCGCCGGAGCGGGTGTGGCTGGCGAAGTCGTAGACCGGCACGGCGATCTCGGCGCCTCGCCGCAGCGCGGCCAGATGGTCGGTCAGCAGTTCGACATCGAGCGATTCGGGCGCGTCGTAGTTCACGGCCGCACGCTGTTCGGTGGTGAGATGGGCCAGGTCGTGGTAATAGGAGTCGAAGCTGATGATCGTGGTTCGACCCGATCCGATTTCGCGGGCGAGTTCGCGGGCCAGCGTCGTCTTGCCCGATCCACTCCCGCCGCAGACGCCGATGATGGTGCTCCCCGAAACCTCGTCCACGGGATAAGGATGGTAGCGCTCATCGGGGGCGCCTGGCGAACGGGGTTCGCTCGATCCGCTCCGTGCGGCGGGGTCCGAAGACCGTGTTTCGCCAATCGTTCGGGATCCGTATGAGCCCCGTCAGGGTCGGCGGTTACGGTTGTCTCCGTGAGCAGTCCGGTTGCCAGTACCGTTATGTCGGTGATCTCTCCGGTCGGCACCAGCACGATCCTCGTCGTCGACGACGAGCCGATGGTGCGCGAAGTCGTGGTCCGCTACCTCCAGGTCGAGAACTACCGGGTGGTCGAGAAGGCCGACGGTGGCGAGGCGCGGGAATGGTTGGAGGCCAACCGACCCGACCTCGTGGTGCTCGACGTGATGTTGCCGGGTGTCGACGGAGTTCACCTGCTTCGCTACATCCGGTCCCGCTGGGAGGTGCCGGTCATCATGTTGACGGCCCGGGCCGACGAGACCGATCGGGTGGTGGGGCTGGAGCTGGGGGCCGACGATTACGTCGTCAAGCCGTTCTCCCCGAGGGAGCTGGTGGCCCGCGTCCGCAACGTGCTGCGACGCAGCTCGGTGTCCGATGGCGGGCAGGGTCGGCTCGAGTTCGACGGTCTGGTCATCGACATCGGAGCCCGCGAGGTCACGACGGACACCGGTGCGGTCGAGCTGACCCCGAAGGAGTTCGACCTGCTGGCGGTACTGGCGCGGTCACCCCGCCAGGTGTTCAGCCGTCGCCAGCTGTTGGAGCTGGTGTGGGAGTCGGCCCCCGAGTACCAGGATCCGGCAACGGTCACGGTGCACGTCGGTCGACTCCGCCAGAAGATCGAGTCCGATCCCGGAAGCCCCCGTTGGATCACCACGGCCCGGGGTGTCGGTTACCGGTTCGAGCCGTAGCCGGTGATCGTCGAGGTTCCGCTCCCGTGGCGCTGAAGTTCGATATGGCCGATCCGTGGTTGATCGCCGCGGTCGGGTTGGCGCTGACGGTGCTCACCGGGCTGTCCGGCGTGGTGTTACAGCGATTCGCGTCCCGTTTGCCGTCGCTGCGGACGCAGGTGCTGGTGATCGCCTTGGCCGCCCTGGCCATCGGCGTCATCGCCGCAGTGAGTCTCGGGCGGCTCATGGTGTTGGGCTCGGATGCCCTGGGTGCGGTGTTGGCCGTGCTGCTGCTGATCGTGCCGTTCGTGATCGCTCTGGTGATCGTGGCCACCCAACCCCTACGGGCAGCCGCCGGGCGGATCGAGTCCACGCTCAGCAGCCTGGAGCAGGGCGATCACGGGGCGCGGGCTGCACTGGAGCGCTCCGACGAGTTCGGTCGGGTCGCCCGGTCCCTCGACCAGCTCGGCGCCGAACTGCAGGCTCTCGAGGCACGGCGGGCGGAGATCGAACGGGATCGGGCCCGCATCGACGCCGAACGTCGCTTCCTGATCTCGAGCATCAGCCACGATCTCCGCACGCCGATCGGGGCGCTGCGGGCCGCCGTCGAGGCGTTGCGCGACGGCATTGCCCCGGACCCTCAGCGATACCTCCGTTCGATGAGCCACGATCTGGAGGCGTTGTCGGTGCTGGTCGACGATCTGTTCCTGCTGTCGCAGCTCGAGGCCGGTCTGCTCGACATCCAGCCCGAACCGGTCGACCTGGCCGAATTGGCCGACGAGGCGGCCGAGGCGCTGGCTCCGGTTGCCGACATGCGGGGCGTGACGATACGGCTCCGGTCCGACGAGGCGGTGCCGGTGTGGGGCAACGCGGCGGCTCTTGGTCGCGTGTTGCGAAACCTGCTGGACAACGCCATTCGCCACACGCCCGAGGGGTCCGAGGTGACGATGATCGTCGAGCCCGGTGATCCAGTCTCGGTCACGGTCATCGACGCCGGCCCGGGCTTCCCCGATGATTTCCGGGAGCGGGCGTTCGACCGCTTCGCCCGGGCCGAGGAGAGCCGCAACCGGGCCAGGGGCGGGGCCGGCCTCGGTCTGGCCATTGCCAAGGGGCTGGTCGAGGCCCACGGCGGCTCGATCCGCATCGAGGGTCCGCCCGGTGGACGTTTGGCGGTTGCCCTGCCGGCCGATCCCAATCAAGCGGACGGCTGACTCGGCCGATTTCCGGGCCGGAGGCAGATCACGGCCCGCCCGGCCGGGATCCAGGTGAGGATCCCGGCCGGAGGGTTCGAGGGCTCGGCTTCAGCCGAGAATCACCGTTACCCGTTGTTGATCGTGCCTTGACCCTTCAGCTTGAAGATGTACAGGCCTCCGTTGCGATCGGCGCCGTAGACCCACGGGCTCCGGGCGTCCTCCAGGAAGACACCCCAGAAGTCATTGGCCAGACCGTCGTTGGGGCCCGTCGTGTCGAGGTAGCGGGCCACCTCGACAGGGTTGTACGGATCGGTCACGTCGAGGACCAGCATGCCGTCCCAGTACCACGACACATACGCGAAGGTCTTGTTGCCTCGGGTCTCGACCTGCACGTTGTGGACCGAGTAGGTGCCGTTGGCCGCGCACTCCTCCGACGGAGCGGTCGAGGCGCTGCACGTCGTGTCGAAGGTGGAGGCCAGAATCGGGTTGGCCGGATCGGTGTAGTCCCAGATCCTCAGGCCCGACCATGGGGTGCTCTGCTGGTTGTTGGCAATGACGACCGCAGCCGCCCCGGCGTTGAACGCGGTGTCGGCCTTCTCCTCGAAGAAGCAGGCGCCACGCCGGACCACGGCGATGTCGCCGGGGTCGATGTCGCCTGCGTTGAGGACGGTATCGCCCTGGCTGGTCGCGCAAGCCCTCCCGATCCAGACGAACTCACCGCTGAGGGTGCCGGTCGACCCGAAGGTCGGTGAGCCGGGCGCCGTGGCGAGTTCCACTGCTGGATACGTGTTGCCCGCCAGCGGACCGGAGGCGATGACCACCGCCGTGCCGTCGGTGCTGCCCACGTTGCCGGTCTGGTTGGCCTCGAAGTCGTCGCCGGTCTCGGTGGCGACGGCCGTACCCGGGATCTGTGGGTCGCCGGGGAACGAGGAGTCCATGGTCAGGTTGCTGGGCGGGACGCTGCCCTCCCAGGCGCTGAAGTCCTCCTCACCCTCGACCACGATCGTGCCGTCATCGCTGGGCCAGACGGAGTGGCTGTTGACTTCCCCGTCGAGCGAACCGTTGACCGGGTCGATGGCCACGGACACGACCATCGGGTCCGCCGGATCGCTGATGTCGAGCAGGACGAGGCCCGCATCCCAGTTGGCCAGGTACGCCGAGTTCCCGTCGTCGCTGATGGTGACATCGTGCAGGAAGCGGTTGGCGGACGCACCGAAGCCGTCAAGCAGCCACAGCGCTGCCGTCAGAACCCGGCTCACGTTGCCGGTCTCGTCACCGACGCCGGGGTCGAACAGCTCCTCGGCACCCCAGCCGCTCACCAGATCGGGTGCGGTCGGGTTGGTGATGTCATAGATCCGGAAGTTGTCGAAGGCTCCTTCGGAGGTCACACCGACGTAGTCACGCTCACCCTGGGTGAAGAGCCAAAGGTTGTGCACACCGACGTCGGTCAGGCCACCGAACAGGGCGTTGGAGATCGGGTTCAGCTCGTCGATGCGGACCGAGGCCAGGTGGGCCGGGTCGGTCGGATCGTCGACGTTGTAGATCTCGAAGCCACCCGGGCCGTCATTGCAGGATTCGTTGGAATGCACGAGGATGTCGCCCGAGTTCATGGGCTCGACCCGAACGTCGTTGGTGCGGCTTCCGACCGGGGATTGGATCACATCCACGAAGGTCGGCTTGTTCTTGTTGTGAACATCCCAGATCCAGATTCCGGCCTCGGGATCACCGCCGCACGGGTTGTTGAAGGTACCGGTGTAGGCGTAGCCGTCGTGGGCCCAGACGTCGGTGGTCTCGTCGGCGCCGATGCGTTCGCCTCGACCGGCGAGGGCCAGGTTCTTGATGACCTTGGCGTTCGGTCCGTCCGATATCACGTTGGAGTTGGTGGCGTCGGCGGCCTCCAACGCCTCGTCGGGCTGATGGCGCTCCAGGTGGTCGGACGTTCCATCGTCCTCCGGGTGGGCGCCGGCCGGTACGGCCAGGGCGGCCACCGTGGCGATCACGGCCAGTAGCACGGTCAAGAAACGATACTGTCGGGAACTAGTCATCAAACCATCCTTTGTCTCGCGGCCAGCTGTCATCGGTCGGTCAGCAGCCGTCGCAGCAGCTCAACGACCGGAGAATGGCGGAGGCCCTGATAGACCGCGCGCCGTCCCCCCAACTGTTGACTGTAATCGCAGCGACACGCGTTGTCATCTGATCGTCATGGTTGGCCCTGCTTGTCGGTTCGCTCTGTACCCGACGCCGCCGGCGCGATGCCGCCTCCGCCGGCCACGACGACGACGCCCGCAGCCAACACCTCCATCCGATGGGTCCCACCTGTGATCGCGTGCCCCAAAGTCGAACCAGCGCCCGGGAAGATCCCGGGCGCTGTTCGGTGAGGTGGTGTTGTTGGTGGGATTCAGCTCCAGCTGGCCCCGCTCCAGGTGGACCCCGACCAGGTCGATCCCGACCAGGTCGAGCCGGACCAGGTCGATCCCGACCACGTGGACCCCGACCAGGTCGATCCCGACCAGGTGGACCCCGACCAGGTTGAGCCGGACCACGTCGATCCGGACCAGGTCGATCCCGACCACGTGGATCCGGACCAGGTGCCGCCGGACCACGTGCTGCCGTCCCAGCTCTGGTTGGACCAGGTGGAGCCGGTGGCGCCGAGGGTGGCGTGGGCGGCCGAGTCGAAGCTGGTGCCGAAGGCGGTGGTCTGGCCGGTGAGCTGGTCACCTTCGTCGCCGACGACCGCGCTGCCGCGGGCGCCGTCCAGGGTGCCGGTTCCCGTTGCGGGGGGATGGGTCTGGGTGACGAGCAGCGAATCCGGGGTCGGCGCGGAGGCGAAGCCGCCTGGATTCCTCTTCT
>JBFHME010000054.1:0-20202 GCA_041594435.1 Acidimicrobiales bacterium | reverse complement strand
GGTCGTATGCCCGCCGACGACCTGGCCGACGGCGCCATGATCTTCTTCGCGTCGGCACTGATGCTGACGCCCGGCTTCCTGACCGATGCGTTGGGTCTGGCCTTTCTCATCCCGCCGATTCGCGCCGTGCTCCGACCGCCGGTGATCGCCTTCTTCCGTCGCCGCATCGACCTGCGAGTGGCCAACGCCACTGGAGGAATCGGAGCCTTCGGGGCCGGATCGGCCGACCCTCGTGACCGCCGACCGGATCGTGGACCGGGACGTGGCGACGTGCTGGACGTCAACGAGGTCGACGACGACTAGCCAGAAGGAGATTGGGCGTTTGAGGCGCGAGGCTCGGATCACTCCGCGGGCAGGGGACCCGCCAGGGCACCGGCCGCCACCGCTTCGTCGATGATCCGTTGCGCCAGGTCCCACAGAACGGTCGAGGCATCGCCGATCGGGCTGTTGATGGTGCGAACCTGGTCGGCTCGGATCCCGTGGTGGGCCCAACTCACGCCGCCGCTGCCGACGTTCAACAGCAGCGGTTGGAGGCGGTCGATGGCATAGGCGAAGCGGCCGGTGGGGGTGTCGCGGGCCTCGTAGAGGTCCCACAGCCGCCGCAGCTCGGCCCCCTGATCGGCGGGGAGCAGTCCGAACAGCCGGTTGGCCGCCTCCTCCTCCGCTGCAGCCTTCCCCTCGCGTGCCGCGTCGTCGTAGATGTAGGTGTCGCCGGTGTCGATCTCGACGATGTCGTGAACCAGCGCCGCCTTGGTCGCTTCGATCACGTCGACATCCGGTCCCGCCCACTCGGCCAGCAGCAGAGCCATCATGGCCAGGTGCCAGGAGTGCTCCGCGGTGTTCTCGTAGCGTGAGGCGTCGACAAGCCGCGATCGTCGCATCACCGTCTTCAGTCGATCGAGTTCGAGGATGAACTCGATCTGACGGCCCAGACGTGCGTCGAGTTCGGCGGCGGTGGCGATGATGAACGAGGCGTCGAGAGGCATTGCCTCAGCCTACGGATCGAGCTGGCGTCCCCGTTCTGGGGTGTCGTGGACCCGGAAGTGGGCTCGGGGAACCCCAGAACGGCGATGGGCCGACGTCAGGTAGCGGCCAGAATACGCTCGATCCACGTCTGGTAGGCGTCGACCTCCTGCGCGCCGGGCACCTGCATCATGTTGTTGATGACGACGGTGGGTACTGCGGTGACGCCGTTCTCGATGGCGCTGTTGTGATCCTCGATCACCGCCCGGGTCATGGCCTGGTTGTGCTCCTCGAGGGCGGCGACGAACCCGGCCCGATCCACCCCGATTTCGGCGGCGATGTCGGCCAGTACATCGAGATCGGAGATGTCACGGTTGTCGGTGAAGTACGCGGGGAGTATCGCCCGGTGATAGCCGAAGACCGAATCGGGGTCGTGCAGCTCCATCGTCTTGGCCGCCACCTGCGCCGGCAGTGATGATGACGGCGGAGGGGAATCGGACGCCCAGACCGTGAACCGGGCACGCGGTTCCATCGCTGCCGGCCGCAGCCACGATTGTGTGTACTCGACGAAGTCCTCCCGGCTCGTCGCCTTCGGTTCCACCCGCAGGAGGAACGATCGCCACTCGATGGAGATCCGGTCACCCAGACGCTCGGCCAGTTCGTCGAGACGGACCGTCCCGACATAACACCATGGTCAGAGAAAGTCCGACCAGACAGTCAGCGGAACAGTATTCTCATCGGTGGCGGTCATTGTGAAGGAATGTACCAACGCTGGGAAATGTTGTCGATTCCCGGTCCAACCCGGGCGCAACTTTCGCGATCAACGCGCGTGCGACACCGGATCGAGATAGTCTCGTCATACACGGAGGCTATGATTCTGGGGGTCCGTGGTGTGGCTCGGTGACTGCGTCGCTGTGCCGCCGGTGCGGATTCCCGTCAATGATCCGCCACCCCGGCGGAGGTCTCACATGGGGAGAGGAGCTCCTAAAACAATGACGCTTTCAAAATTGCTTCGTCTTTTGTCGCTTCTTCTCGCTCTCACTCTGGTCGCTTCGGCCTGTGGCAGTGATAGCGATGAGGAGGACAGCAGCGGAGAAGACAGTGAACAAGACGACGGGTCGGGCGAGGCCGACTCGGATAGCGCGGGCGGTGAAGAAGTCGAACTGACCCAGGGTGGCAGCACCCTCGACGCCGTCCGCGACCGTGGCACGGTGATCTGTGGTGGCAACGACACGCTGGCCGGCTTCGGCATCGTCGATGAAGCCGGTGATTTCAGCGGCTTCGACGTCGACTACTGCAAGGTCGTGGCCGCCGCCGTGCTCGGTGACGCCAACGCCTTCGAGATCCGACCGTTGACCGCCGAGGCCCGGTTCACCGCACTGCAGTCGGGCGAGGTCGACGTGCTGATCCGGAACACGACCTGGACCGCCACCCGTGACGGTCAAGAGGGTGCGAACTTCCTGTTCACCACCTTCTACGACGGTCAGGGCATGATGGTCCCCGCCAGCACCGGGTTCACCGAGCTGTCCGACCTGGCCGACGCCAGCATCTGCGTGCTGTCGGGTACCACCACCGAGCTGAACCTCAATGCCGTCTTCGGCGCTCGGGGTATTCCGTTCAACCCTGTGGTGTTCGAAGACAACAACCAGCTGCGTCCGGCCTACGAAGAGGGCCAGTGTGAGGCCTGGACGTCCGACGCCAGCCAGCTCGCCTCGTTCAAGTCCTCGATCGAGGGCGAAGGTGGCGAAGAGCAGTTCATCATGGCTGAGATCATCTCGAAAGAGCCCCTCGGTCCGGTCGTGGCCGATGGCGACACGCAGTGGGCGCAGGTCGTGAACTGGGCGGTCATGTCCACCGTTCAGGCTTGGGAGTTCGGTCTTGACTCGAGCAACATCGACGGCTTCTCAACCGACGATCCCAACATCTTGAACTTCCTGGGTGACGGTGGTTTCGACCCCGGTCTTGGACTCGACGCCGACTTCGCCATTAACGTGGTGTCCCAAGTTGGTAACTATCAGGAAATCTACGAGCGCAACATCACGCCGATCGGTCTTCAGCTCACGGGCTCGCCCAACGATCTGTGGACCAACGGTGGTCTGATGTACGTTCCGCCGTACCGCTAGTCGGTTCGGCCCACCCGGTTTGACCGGGGGAGCGAAAATCTGCTCGACGAGAGCTTTTGAGAGGGACCGGCGGTTCTCCGTCGGTCCCTCTCCTATAGGGCATGGAACAATCAGAAAGGGGGAATGCCTCGGTGGCTACAGCAACGCCTACTGCGTCACAGCAGCGACCACCTTTTTGGCGAGACGAACGCATTCTGCGAATCGTCGGCCAAGTCGTCGCCGTAGTGGCTGTGTTCCTGTTGTTGAGATGGTTGATCGGCAATCTGCTCGACAACCTCAACCAACAGGGCATCGATACCGGCTTTGACATTCTGGGTCAGCCGACGAACTTCAGTGTGCGGGACGATCCCGGCTTCAACGATCGAAGCCCGATCTTTCCCAACATGCTGTGGGTCGGTATCAAGAACACCGCGATCTCGGCTGTGGTCGGTATCGCCATGGCCGTCATACTGGGGACGCTGGTCGGTATCGGTCGCTTGTCAACCAATTGGCTGGTGGCCAAACTGTCGGCGATCTACGTCGAGACCCTGCGGAACATCCCGCCGCTGGTCATCATCATCTTCTTCGGTTTCGCCGTGTTCACCTTCGGGCCGTTCCCGGCGATGAACCCCACCAGCGCACCGTGGGAGTGGAAGCTACCGGGGACCGACAGCAACTTCGCCATTCTGTCCAACGATCGATGGGGCATCCCGTCGTTTGCGTCGACCAACAACAACGTCGGTCTGTTCTGGATCCTGCTGCTCGTCGCACTGATCGTCGCCGGCGGCGTCTGGTGGTGGCGAACCCAGCACAACATCCGCACCGGTCAACCTCACCATCGGGTGCTGTTCTCGATGCTGACCTTTCTCGTGCTGGGTGTCGTGGCCTACTTCGCCACCGGTGGTCCTCTGGACATGTCGTGGCCCGTCGTTTCCGAGAGCGGCCGCACCATCGAAGGCGGCTTCACCACCAACGCCGGCTATCTGGCGGTGACGGTGGCCCTCGGTCTCTACACGGCGTCGCATGTGGCCGAGATCATTCGAGGGTCCATCCTGGCGGTGCCGAAAGGTCAGTCGGAGGCATCCAACGCTCTGGCCCTCACCGGGTTCCAGCGGTACCGGTTCGTGGTGTTGCCTCAGGCGCTCCGCATCGCCATTCCGCCGATGATCAACCAGTTCCTGAACCTGACGAAGAACACGTCGCTGGCCACGGCCGTCGGCTATCCCGATGTGACCGCGCTGGTCAAGACGGCGATCGGCAACGGCAAGCCGGCTGTTCAGCTCCTCTTGGTTCTGATGATCATCTATCTGATGTTCTCGTTCATATGGTCGATCCTGCTGAACATCGTCAATCGACGGTTCCAGCTGGCAGGGAGGTGATTCGATGACTGGCTCAATGGACGCAACATTCCCCACCGCGGATGGAATCAGCACGCAGATCGAGGCGGCGCTGGTCGAAGCGGGCTCGAAGCCCCCGCAACACCATCAGTCACCCGGCGATTGGATCAAGGCCAACCTGTTCAACTCCAAGTTGAACACCATCATCACGGTAGTTCTGAGCCCGATCTTCCTGTATCTCGGTTATCGGTTCTTCCGGTTCGTGTTCATCACCGGTCGCTGGGAGCCGGTGGAGACCAACCTGACCCTGTTCATGGTCGGCCAGTACCCGCGAGACGAATTGTGGCGCACCGAAGCCCAAGTCATCCTCCTGGGCCTGGCGACCGGCTTGATCATCGGTCTGGTCCGGTCACGCAACCGTGACATCACCGCGGAGACGGGCGTCGAACGGGTCGAGACCAGTTGGCGAACCTACCTGTCGAACTACTGGTCGATGGTGCTGTTCGTGGCGGTCTGCCTGGTCATGTTCTCCGACACGATCGGGCCGTGGCTGCTGACGCTGGCCGCGGTGGTTGCCGCCGTCGCCGGCGTTTTCGTCACCTCCCGGTTCCATGCCGGACTCCGTCCACTGGGATGGACCGTCGCCGGCCTGGTCGGAGTCGCCTCGTTCCAGGTGATGTCGGGAACGGGTGGCTGGGCCTGGTTCTTCACCACGCTGGCGCTGGTACCGCTGGTGACGAACCTGATCAGTCGCCTACCGGCTGCCAGTGCGGCCTGGCCCATCGCCGGTCTGGCCACCGTCATCGGTGCGGGCGTGCTGGTGGTACAAGGTGGCTTCGTCGGCATCGGCGCTCTGCTGGTTGGTCTGTACGCCCTGTTCAACGTGTATCAGGGCGACCGGATCGACGGGATGCGAGTGGCCGCCGTGGTGATCATCGGAACGCTGGCCTACCTCGTCAGTCAGGCAATCGGGTTGGAAGGCATCGACTGGCAGGAGTGGGGTGGCCTCCATCTCAACCTGATCGTGTCGGCCGCGGCCATCGTGCTGGCCTTCCCACTCGGAATCGTGTTGGCGATGGGTCGGCGCTCGACGCTGCCCGCGGTCAAGTACATGTCGGTGGCGTACATCGAGTTCTTCCGTGGAGCGCCGCTCATCACCTTCCTCTTGGCGGCGCAGTTCTTCCTCGGGTTCTTCCTCGACTCCGACACGCCGCTGTCGCTGATCACCCGGGCGATTGCCGCCATCACCCTGTTCTCCGGTGCCTACATCGCCGAGATCATCCGCGGTGGTTTGCAGGCTGTGGACCAGGGGCAAACGGAGGCCGGTCAGGCCCTGGGTCTTTCGGCGGCCAAGAACATGCGGTTGATCGTCCTGCCGCAGGCCCTGCGAGCAGTGATTCCGGCGATGGTCGGGCAGTTCATCTCACTGTTCAAGGACACCACCCTGCTGTTCATTCTTGGTATCCCTGAGTTCTTGCGGGTTCGCTCGCTGGTACACGCTCAGGAGGATTTCCGTGGTTTCGGCATCGCCGAGACCCTGGTGTTCGTGGCCTTTGGCTTCTGGGCCGTGGCCTTCAGTATGTCACGAGAGAGTCAGCGGCTGGAACGCCGCCTCGGAGTGGGGCAGCGATGAGTACGGAAGTAGGTCAGTGATGAGCGAGCAAACCATTCACGTCGATAGCGACGCAACCAACATTGGCGACAAGGAGGTCATGATCGAGGTCGACAACGTCGACAAGTTCTTCGGCGACTTCCAGGCCCTCAAGAACATCAACATGCTGGTGGGTAAGCAGGAGGTGGTGGTGGTCATCGGGCCGTCCGGCTCCGGCAAGTCCACCCTGATCCGCTGCATCAACCGGTTGGAGAAACACGACCGGGGGCGGATCCTGGTGGGCGGTGTCGAGTTGACCGAGGATGTGCGCAACATCCAGGAGATCCGCCGGGAGACCGGGATGGTGTTCCAGAGTTTCAACCTCTTCCCCCATCTGACCGTGCTCGACAACATCACCCTGGCCCCCCGCCAGGTTCGCCGGATTCCCAAAGCCGACGCAGAGGAATCGGCCATGAACCTCCTGGAGCGGGTCAAGATCCCCGACCAGGCCCGCAAGTTCCCGGGTCAGCTCTCGGGTGGTCAGCAGCAGCGGGTGGCAATCGCCCGGTCGCTGGCCATGAACCCGAAGGTCATGCTGTTCGACGAGCCCACCTCGGCGCTGGACCCGGAGATGATCAAGGAGGTGCTCGACACCATGCAGGATCTGGCGGAAGAGGGCATGACCATGATCTGTGTCACCCACGAGATGGGCTTCGCCCGTGAGGTGGCCGACCGGGTCGTGTTCATGGCCGACGGCGAGGTGGTGGAGGTCGGCACGCCCGAGCACTTCTTCACCCGACCGCAGGAGGACCGCACGAAGCTGTTCCTCTCCCAGATCCTGTAGGGGCGGCGTCGCTCGCTGGTACTTCAGCCCTTGTAGCCGAGAAAGTCGGATTGCTCCCAGATCCGACTGTTCTTGAGTCGTCGAACTTCGGCGATGTAGGGCGATGCGCTGTCGACGTACCAGCGGCCGGTGAACCAGACACCGAGGCAACCCTCCAGATCACCGGCGCCGTAGGTCGCGCCCCGGTCCACGGTGTTGAGCCAGGTCAGCTCGCCGTTGTAGCAGGCCCGCCATACGGCGAAGCCGTAGTCGACGTTGTAGGCCGAGGAACGGATGGCGTTGGCGTCCTCGAACGCCTCCCGATGGTAGAGGTAGCGGACCTGCATGAGACCGACCGACTCGGGGCAGGTCCCGCTACCGGTACGCAGGTCGGGATGGCAGGCGTTCTGATCGGACGTACGATCACCGGCGGACCGCATGTCCCACCACGACTCCTTGGCCACCTGCGCTCGGGCCCAATCCTCGTCGATACCCCACTTGCAGGCCGCCCACTGGATGATTTCATCGGTGGTGCCGACATAGTTTCCGTCGACCCTGGTGTAGTAGCCGTTGCGCTTCGTCCCACGGGTCGAGTTGTAGCGGTCGTTCATCGAGCGGACCTCGGCGGCCGGGCGGACACGCGCCGCGCACTCGGATCCACTCGGAAGCGACGCTCCCGGCGGGAGTGTTTCGAACCGGCCGCCGGCGACACCGGCGGCGATCGTCTGCCGTGTCGTGGTTGTCGATCGGCCTGTGGTCGACGTGGTCGTCTGCTGTGTCGTGGTTGTTGACCGGCTTGTGGTCGAGGTGGTCGTTTGCCGTCCCGTCACGGCCGGGTTGGGGGACTGTCCGGTCGGTTTGACAACGAGGGCCTTCGCTTCGGTCCGATCGGAGGAGCTGCCGGTCGTTGCCGTGGACGGCTCGTTCGCCTCTGACGTTGTGTTCGAACCGGTGGACGGGGTTGAGGGGTCCTGCCGGTGCTCTTCCTCCACCTCGTCGCTGCCGGATTGGTCACCGGTCGACGCTGCGGCGACGCCGTCCTGGTCGTTTGATCCGGCAATCCGGAGAGCGGAGTTGTCGATCGATCCGGAACCTGCCGCGGAACTGTCGATCACCGCCGATTCGGCACCGCCTTCGAGCCCGATCGGTTGATCCCCCTCGATGGTCGGAGAACAACCGGCCGCCGTCACCATGACGAAGAACGCAATCGTGATAGGGAAAAGCGATTTCACCTGCTGATACCTCGTGTCGAGTGTGAAGTCGGGACGGTCGCTGGGGCGCCGTTTCGGTTTCACCTTGACCGGGAGCCTAGACGGTGCCGTCTGTTCGGCGGGCCGGGCTTTCCGGAACCTTGGCTAGATCCGAACCTTTCTTCGCCTCTTCGCCAGGATCGCCACGGAAAGGACCTGAATGGGAGAGACGCCGACCGCAGTTCAGAAAATGTGGCAGGTTTTCGTCACGTCCCCGAACCTCGAACGTTGTATCGGTTGAGGAATCGGGTCGGCGCTCGGCGCCGACACCAACGGAAAGAGCCGACACCAACGGAAAGACGGGTACCACCAATGGCTGCACCGAAGATCGCCGGCGACATGGCACAGATGGACAACCTGGCCGGTCAGTTCACCAGGGCGGGGGAGAATGTCCAGACGCTGATGTCGACCCTCAGTGGCATCACCACCGACACGATCGGTCCCGGTTGGGAGGGGGCGTCGGCCCAGCGCTTCCTGGCGGCCTGGACCAACGAGTTCAAGCCGGCACTCGACAAACTCAACCTGGCCCTCAACGAGGCATCGGCCGAGGTCACGCGGCGCAAGGAAGCGCTGACCCTGGCCGACAGCTGACAGGGATCCGGCATCACGATGGCGAATCCGATCGGCGACCCGGAGGCGGTCCAGCGGCTGGCCGAGCTCTACCAGCGGGAAGCAAAGCGGATCGACGAGGTCTCGGCCTCCGCGGTCACCGCTCTCTCCGATCTCGAATGGGTCGGACGTCGGGCGACGTCGACCCGCGAACGAGTGCGATCCCGTCATTCGGAGGTCGTGGCTCAGGTCGCCGAACTGCGGTCACTGGCTCGGCTGTTGGAGGCTCATGCGCACTGGATGCGGGCCACGATCCGGGAGCTTCGAGAGTTGGAGCGGCGGATCCGCCTGTGGGCGTCGAACCACCCGCCGTCGCCGGAACGGGTAGGCCCCGACTCCTCCCTCATCGGGGTCTACCCACCGGACTGCAGCCTCGAGTGGCGGCGGGTGGCGGCCCGGCTCCGGGCAGCGGGAGCGGTGTTCTGAGTCGCGGGGTGTGGTGGTTGGACACCTGTTGGGTGGGTGTCGTCTGATCGGGGCGACGCCACGAGAAGGCGGTTGTCACCGAGCTTCGGCGGTGCTCGGTGGATCCTGCGGTTGCCATGCCCTCCAGACCGCAGGACGGCGACCCCCGGTTTCCGGTCTTCGACTCCGGTCGCCTGACCGGAAACCGGGGGCATCGCTACATCAACAACTCGGGGAGCTGCCGTTTGAGGATCTTGCCCGACGCGTTGCGAGGCAGTTGTTCGTCGACGACGACGATCCGGGTCGGGACCTTGAACGGGGCCAGGTGCTCGCCCATGAATCGAGTGAGTTCCTCGATGTCGATGACGAACCCCGGCTTGGCCATGACCGCGGCGGCGACCTCCTCGCCGAGCCGCTCGTGAGGCACGCCGAACACGGCGGCCTCGTAGATGGCCGGGTGCTGATAGACGATGGCCTCGACCTCGGCGCAGTACACGTTCTCGCCGCCCCGAAGCACCATGTCCTTCGCCCGGTCGCTCACGTAGACGAAACCATCTTCGTCGAGCCAACCGAGATCACCCGACCGCAACCATCCGTCAACGATCGTCTCGGCTGTGGCCTCCGGTCGGTTCCAGTAGCCTCTGATCAGGTTTGCGCCCTTGAACCAGATCTCACCGACGGTGCCGGGGGGAACCACGTTGCCGTCCGGATCGGTCACCCGCATCTCCATCGTCGGGATCACCCGGCCGGTGGACTTCGGTCGAGCCACGAACTCGGAGCCTGTGATCGACGGTCCGTAGGCGTTCGTCTCGGTCATCCCGTAACCAAGCTGGGGCTGACCGTTCGGAAAACTGTGAGCGATCCGGCTCACCAGCTCCGGCGGCATCGGCGCTCCGCCTCCCCCGACGGATTGGAGGCTGGACACGTCACGCTCGCCGAACGTCTCGGCTTCGAGCAGATCCCAACTCATCGTCGGCACGCCGACGAAGTTCGTCACCCGCTCCCGCTCGATGAGTTCCAGCGCTCGATCGGGATCCCATCGGTGCGTCATCACCAGTTTGGCCCCCGACACGAACGAACCCATCATGATCGGTATCAGGCCGGTCACGTGAAACAGGGGCACCGGCAACATGAAGATCGGCGCCGCCTTCGGCGTGCCGTCCTCGTTGAGCGTTTCCGGTGGAGGAGGGTCCATCAGGTCGGAGATGGCCTTGCGAGCGGCGAACGACATCAGCGCGTTCAACACCGCCCGGTGTGTGCTGACCGCCCCTTTGGGAAAGCCGGTGGTACCGGAGGTGTAGAGGATCGTGACGTCATCGTCGGGCCCGATCTCCACCGCCGGCATGGTCGCACCGGCAACGAGATCGTCGTCGAGCGTGCGAGCCCCCCGAATCCCGCCGCCATCGCCACCGTCGCCGTCAAGGTCGGTCGTCGTGTCGGCATCGTGATCGGTGTGCGACAGCACGATGACCGGTTCCTCGTCGAGTTCGGCGCCGTCCAAACGCCGCAGGCGTGAACGGTCGCCCAGCACGACCCTGGGTCGACAGTCGTTGATGGCGAACGCCATCTCCTCACCCGTCCACCACGCGTTGAGCGGGACGGCCACTCCACCGACCGAGGTGATCGCCACGAATGACGCGATCCATTGCGGGCAGTTCCGCATGGCGATCGCCACCCGGTCGCCCGGCGCCACGCCGTAGCGGTTGACCAGCGCATCACCGATGCGTCCCGCGAGCTCGAGGACGTCGGGCATCGCCCACCGCTCGTCCTCGTAGACGATGAACTCGTCGGTGCGGGCGGCCGCCATGTCGTAGAGCGTCCGAATGCTCGGCGGTGCGGCCGCGAACACCCTTGTCGGTCGCCCGTCGAGTTCGATCTCGGTGACCTCGAGGAGGCTCCCGGGGCCACAGACCAACTCGGCCGCCCCTTCGAAGGTGATCGCCGGTTGGTCGACGGATACGGACTCGGACGCGGTTGGCTCGTTCACAGTAAGCAGCATTTGTAGCAGCTGCGATTCTCCGGGTCCAAGCCTCGGCCCGGTGTTGAGGAGCACGGGGTCTGGATCCAAGGGTTCACGGTTCGAGCGAGATGTCGATCGCCAGCATCGAGTCCGGTGGGCCCGATGTGCGGTTGATCGAGTCGAGAAAGTGGCCGACGACGGCAGCGGTCTCGGCGTCGAGGTGGGCCTGGCCGGTGAAGACGGATCGATAGGCGTCGACGGAATGTCCGAAGTCGGCCGACCCGCCATCGAACCGGACCACCGATGGGTTGCGGACACCGCCCGATCCTGTCCACCCGCACCGGAGTACGCCGCCTTCGACGGTCGGCATCCCGGAGCCGAGGTGCACGACGACGTCACGCCGGTTCCGGAGAACGAGAACATTCGTCTCCGGGGACACCGACGAGAGTTGTGGCCGGGAGAAGTAGCCGGTGGCCACAACATGGGTCACGTCGTAGCGGGCGGTGAAGGTCGGATCGGTGGCGAGGTCGATGGCGGTGTCGGCGCCGAAACTGTGACCGACGATCAGCAACTCGGCCCCGACCGGCAGCTCGACTGCGGACAACCCGGCGGCGACGGCTTGGGCGTAGACGTTGTGATCGACGTCGGTCGAGCGGGAGGACGGGAGCGCGGCCATGTCGAGATCCCGGGCCGACCGGTGGACCGGATTCCAGCCTCGTTCCGGACGGCTGAGATCGGTGACCCCCGGCAACACGACCGTGTAGCGATTCAGGCCGTGATCCACGAGACCGAACTCGTCGTGGGCCAGCACCGTCTGATCGGTCGTGGCATCGAGCGCGCCGACGACAACCCGGGCGGCCGTCACCGACCCGTCACCGAACGACGCCGGCGCCGGCACGGCGAACGGCACCGATCGGGTCGTATACGTGCCACCGGCATCGCCCGACACTGAACGATCGCCTGACGGATCCAGTAGATCGGCCACCAGGACGGCGCCGGTCGACACGGCCTCCAAGCCGGACCCGACGGTGTCAGTCAGCCAACGGTCGAGACTCGATCGGGTGTCGCCGGGTAGCCGGCAGATCAGGGGCAATTCACCGGTCCAGGCCCCACCGAGAAAACCGCCGCCGGCATCGGCCGTCAACGCATCGTCAGCCGCAGAGGCCAGCTCGTCGGCCACCGAGGCCAGCCCGGCCGCCCAACGCTGCAATGCAGCCACGACCCGGGCCTGTCGGACGGGCAGATCGCCGCCGAGAGCCGGGTCGGCCGGGTGCAGCGCAACGGCCTCGGTTTCGTGCTCACAGCGGCGAAGGCGCCGCTGCACCGATGCCGAATCGTGAGCCAGCGAGCGGGCCACAACCCGAAGTTCGAACGGCTGAACCTCCACGATCGAATCCTCGTTCTCTTCGACGTTCGGGCCGCAACGCGGCGAGTCGTCGGGGAGACGAGGCGGCCTCTAGTATGCCTGGATGCCCACACCTCCCAACGTCATTGTCATCGGAGCGGGCATCATCGGCTGCTCCATCGCCCTGGAGCTGAGCCGCCGGAACCATCACGTGCGCGTCGTCGACGCCTTGCCCGCCGCCGGCTACGGCTCGACAAGCAGTTCGAGCGGCATCATCCGCTTCCACTACTCCACCGAGGCCGGGGTGGCCATGGCCTGGGAGGGACGGCACTACTGGAAGAACTGGGCGACCCACGTGCGGGCCGAACCGACCGACGACGGTTCACCGGCGATCCACCACGAGGCGGTGGCCACCATGGTCGACATGCCGATGTACATGTTCCTCAATCCCGACGCCGAGCGCCCGATCTTTCTCACCCACTTCGACAAGTTCGGCATCCCGTACGAGATCCGTTCGCGGACGGCACTGGAATCCGGACCCGTGAACCTCGACTTGCGCGTGTTCGGTCCGCCCGCCCGTCTCACCGACAGCGACAATCCGTTCTGGGGCGAACCAACCGATCGATTCGAGGAGGTTCTTTCTCTGGGCGGAGCCGGGTACGTCCCCGACCCCCAACTGGCGGCCCAGAACGTCTGTACGGCGGCCGTGGCCGAGGGCGTCGAGTTCCTGTTCAACAGCAAGGTCACGGCGGTCAACCGCTCGGCCGATGGCGATCGGGTCACCGGCGTGACCCTCGAGGACGGCCGACGGGTATCGGCCCCCGTCGTCGTCAACGTCGCCGGACCCCACTCCTCGATCATCAGCGAGCTGGCCGGCGTCACCGGCGACATGGCCCGCTCCGGGCGGGCACTTCGACGCGAGGTCTACATCGCCCGGGCCCCGGACGGCTTCGACGAACAAACCGGGTTCCAGGTTGCCGACCTCGATGTCGGTGTCTACTACCGCCCCGAGTCCGGTGGCAACATCATCGTCGGTAGCGTTGAGCCGGAATGCGATGAACTCGAGTGGGTCGATCCGGACGATTTCGACGAAACCGTCACCGAAGACGATTTTCAGCAGGCCATGATGCGTACCGCCCGGCGCCTGCCGGATCTCGGCATCCCGCATTCCAAGCGTGGCCTCGTCGCCCTCTACGACGCGACCGAGGATTGGACGCCGATCTACGACCGTTCCAGTCTCGACGGGTTCTATCTGGCCTGCGGGTCCAGCGGGAACCAGTTCAAGAACGCGGGGGTGGCCGGTCAGGTGATGGCCGAGCTGATCGCTGCCGTCGAAGCGGGGCACGATCACGACGCCGAACCGCTGGTGGTCGCCGGCCGGTACACCGGTCTCGAGATCGACACCGCAACATTCAGCCGGCGGCGTGAGGTCGACGCCAACGCCGCCAACACCGTGCTCGGCTGACCATCCTGCTGCTCCGTTCCAGCCGGCGGTCGCCGAGGAGTGCGCGGCTCAGCGGCGTCGACGTCGCGACCAGCGGTAGCCGTACACCTCGGGATCGGAACGCGCCGGCGCCCGGTGCGCAGCCTCCTTCGCCGCTTCGAGGTCCTCGATCGGTGGCTGCGGTGGCAGGTCGTCGGCCAACATCATCGGTGCGCCGTCGCAATGGCGAACCCGAACACCGAGTGTGAACTGGTCGATCGTCAGCTCGCCCGGACCGGCGCCGGTGTCCTCCACGTCGAGCAGCAGGGCCCCACGGAACGACACCACCTTCTCCCAGTAGCAGCCGGCGGGTACCGACCAGATGCCTTGGGCCAGATCGCCGACCCAGTAGTCGCCCGTGCCGGCCACCGTCAACGGATCGACCAGTGGCGACCACGGTGACCATTCGCCACACGACTCGGTTGCGACGAAGAAGTCAGGCTCGACCTCGTTGATCGAGACCATCATCCGCCCGCTCTCGATCCGATCGTGCCCGATGACCTGATCACGGTTGGTGTTCATGATCCGCCTCAGTTCGTACTCGCAGTCGACGACACCGAACTCCGTGGCGTACACACCCGGCATGATCGACGGCAGCGAGTCACGAGGTTCGCTCGCGTCGGAATCGGGGTCCTCGCCGTCGGCGGCCTCGCCGGTCTCGGGCAACGTGACGTAGTCGTTGTCGGTCACGGTGAGGCGTTCGACCACCGGGTTGTCGGGACTGATGTGTGATGGCTCGGGCTCCCTGCCGCCGCGTTCGCCGTAGTCCCAGTCGCGGCTGTCGGGAAGGTCGGCGACGCTGTAGCGGCCCGAGGGAATCCCACCCACGAAGGACAGGTACTCGGGTCCGGACCCGTCCTCGCTGACGGCCACCACGCCATTGTCGGTGGCCTCTTCATCGTCCGTCGCCAACTCGACCGGAATCTCGCCGGAGTCCCGAGGTTCGAGCAGGTTCAACGAGACGTGGAAGGACCAGCCGAGAAGTCCGAAGATGATGCCGAGCCCGGCAAGGCGAGGTAGCCAACGCATGGCAAACCTGTCGGCAGACATCGACCGGGATTCAGTGCTTCGGCTGGGTCCAACGGCCCGGGCCCCACGGCCCAGCCTCGACATCGGTCGGCGGAGCCACCCGCTATCGTCGAGGGGTGAACGCAGAAGGCCAGCGAGGACCCCGCCCCGAGGTCGGAGTGGGCCCGCACCCGGAGCCCTGGCCGGAGGGAGAGCACTACGACCCCGAACTGCTGGCCGAAGGCGACCGCCGAAACGTGATCGACCGCTACCGGTACTGGACGGTCGAGGCGATCAAGGCCGATCTCGACCTCCACCGGCATCCGTTTCACGTCGCCATCGAGAACTGGCAGCACGACTTGAACATCGGCACCGTTGTCCGGACCGCCAACGCCTTTCTCGCCGCCGAGGTCCACATCGTCGGTCGGAAGCGATGGAACCGACGTGGCGCCATGGTCACCGATCGGTACCAACATGTGCGTCACCACCGCGGGGTCGAGGATCTGGTCGGCTGGGCGGCCGACCGTGGCCTGATGCTGATCGGGATCGACAACCTGCCCGGATCGATTCCACTCGACGCCGAGCCTCTACCCGAGCGATGTGTGCTCGTCTTCGGACAGGAGGGGCCGGGTCTGTCGGAGGCGATGCGGCCGGTGCTCGGTCAGTGCCGGTCCATCCCCCAGTTCGGCTCCACCCGCTCCATCAACGCCGGAGTCGCGGCCGGCATCGCCATGTACAGCTGGATACGTCAACACCATCCGGACGCCACTCGGAGCGCCCATCAACGGTAGGACGCGACTCCGAACGCCCAGCAGCGGTAGGAAGTGGCCGTCCGCGAACCGGCGACGTTCGTCTCCGGCCGAAACGGTCACAGCAGACGGAACTCGATGCGACGGTTCTCCTGCTGAGCCTCCGGCGTGTCGTCGGGGTCGACTTTGAGCCGACGCTCACCGAAGCCGACCGCTCGAAGTTCGTTGGCGACCCCACGCTCCTCCAGCGCGGCCTTGACGGCATCGGCCCGGGCCTGGCTGAGGGCCTGATTCGATTCCTCGCTACCCCGGGAATCGGTGTGGCCACCGATCTCGACGACCGCAACGGGACTGTCGCCGAGCAACGCCGCCGCCTCGTCGAGCGTGGCAGTCGACTCGGGCTCGATGATGGCGCTACCGGAGGCGAACCGGATGGGCTCCAGCGTGTTGAGTGAGCTCTCCAACTCGCTCGACTCCTCGAGCGTGATCGAGCGGGTCGACACCTCCGCACCCTCCAACCCGTCGAAGGCGGCGGAGATCTGGTCGAACAGGACCGGGTCGGTCATGGCCCCGGCGATCGTGATCTGCGTTGGCGCGGTGCGGGTCTCGTCGATCACCAGCTGGTTGTCGACCTGTTCCTCGGAGTAGACGGCAACCGCCCGCTCGGCGATGGCATCGGAGGTGGCCTGGTCGGGCACGGTGCCGGTGAGCACCACCGATGCCTGAGCCGCCTCCGCCGTTGCGTCACCCTGGACGGCTTCGACCTCGGCGGCGATGGTGAGCCGATCGACGACCGATTCGACGCCCGGTCGGCCGGCGATGAAGTCGAGCACCCGGGTGCGAGCCGCATCGTCGGCGACCTCACCGGTGGCCGTGACCACAGCACCGTCCGCGCTCAGGTCGAGGTCACCGAAGCCGATACCGGCGAGACCGGCCACGAGTGCCGGTAGATCGGGAGCAGTCTTCGATTCCCCCGGTTCGGCCGCTGCGCCCTCGGCGTCCTCGGCGCGGTCGGCCTCCTCCGTCTCCTCGGTGGCGGCCACCTCGGCATGGTCGTCTTGATGCAACGGGTCGATCGTGGGCCACACGATGGCGATGGCCAGGATGGCGACACCCACGGCGATGGCCAGAAGGGCCGGGAGTTCATCCGGTGACTCGTCAGCCAGGGCAACCGCGCCTTTGGGCCGTTGCGGTTCCCGCCCACGCTCGCCGTTCTGAGTGATCCCGTCGGCCATGGCACGAAGTCTGCCAGGAAACATCGGCGTTGCGTCGGTGCCGAAAGGCCGAGACTAGACGGTGATCCTCGACCTCGTTTGGTCCTCGGCCCGCCTCCGTCGGTTGGCGGACACCGCCTGTTCGATGGCGACGATCAGCCCGATGGTCAGGCCCAACAGGACGAGCGCCGTGATAAGCTGGCCGAGCAACTCGGGTCGCCCGGAAACCCGGTCCGAGGTCAGCTCGTCGGCGAAGGAGAGGGTGGCTCGGGCCGGATCGGCGATCGCCTCGGCCTTTTCCGTGGCCCGCAGACGGGCCGGAGCCAGCTCGTCGATGACGTACGTCTCGACGGAGCCGTCGGGCATGAAGATGATGGCGGCATCGGACTCGACCGCCTCATGAATGCGGCGGGCGAAGGATTCACCGTCGGGCTGGGGATCGATCGGGGCGACGACGACCAATCGGAGGCCGTCGGATCGCACTTCCTGGACGGCCGCTTCGAGCGCCGCCTCGTCGATCTCGGTGCGGACTCGGGAGACGTAGACGCCATCGGTGGCCAGTTCCTCACTCAGTGCCACCGGCGATTCGGCGGCCACCGGCACGGACACAACCGGCAAGATCAGCAAACCCACGGTGACCACAACGCCGGCCGCCGTCAGCGCAGCCCGACGCTTCAGCCCACGGCGACGACGCAGCCGGTTTGACGAGAGAACGAAGCGAAATCCGAGATCGCCCACAGCTCTCGATGGTACTGCCCGCCCGGTCCAATGGGATGGCGGTCGAGCCGAAGTCCCGGCTCAGCCGAGCAGAAAGCGACGGATCTTGTCGAGCTGGGGATCCGGTGCGTTGAAGAACTCGTCGAATGCGGTCGCTGATTCGTCGTCGGGTGCGAACTCACAGGATGTCTTCGAGTCCGATGTGACGACCGGTCTCACCCGTGGGGCGCCGGGTTCCGGGGGTGCCGACGTGCCGCCATCGGCGATGGCCGGTGGGATGAACCGCCCATCGGGCAACAACCGCCCTCCCGGGTCGAGTCCCGGAGGTGGGCTGTTGAGTGACGACAGCACGGTCTCGACGTCGAGGTCGAACCGATCAGGCCGCTCGGCCTGCAATTCGTCGCTCAATCGGTCGACCTCACGCCGCAGCCGGTCTACTTCGGCCAGCAGCTCCCGCTCGCTGGCGCCCGGCAGGGTGTCCGACGCAAAGAGGGGCACGGCCGTCGCAACGGCGCCCGGTTCGGCTTGACGAATATCCGAGTTGCTAGCCACATAGGTCTTTCGGAACCTGGGCCCGGTCCTTTAGCCTGCAGTTCGATTCCCGGTTCTCTGGCCCCCGGTTGGACGCCGATCAGTCGCCCGGATCGAGCACGGTGTGCAGACCGACGGGAACCGGCTCGTCGAGCTGGCTGAAGTCACATTCGGCCGGTGTTTTGTCAGGACGCCAACGCAGCACCTTGGTGACCTCGCGGAACCGGCCGTTGAGGGTGCTCCCGTATTTGACTTCGACCACTTTTTCGATGCGCAGCGGCACCCAGGAGTGATCCTTCTTGCCGCTCCAGCGATGGGGTGCCCCGGGCATCCGGGTCGGCCCGCCTGGCGCTCCGTCATCGGTTACGTGAGCCTCGGCGTCGGCCCAGGCTTTCCACGGATGGGCTTCGAGGGCACCCTCCGTGAGCGGTGCCAGCTCCTCGACGAGCTCGCTTCGCCGTTTGGCCGTGAACGAGGCGGCGACCCCGACATGGTGGAGGTCCCCGTTGTCGTTGTAGAGACCGAGCAACAGCGATCCGACGCCTTTGCCGTCCTTGTGCCGGCGATAACCGGCGACGACTGCGTCGGCCGAGCGGACGTGTTTGATCTTGAGCTGGGTGCGTTTGTTCTCGACGTAGGGATCGCCGGCCGGCTTGGCGATCAGTCCGTCGAGCCCCGCCCCCTCGAACACGGTGAACCAGCGGGCCGCCGTGTCGTGATCGGTGGTGGTGGGGGTGAGGTGAACCGGTGCTTCGGTGTCGGCGAGTGCCTCCTCCAGACGGCTCCGGCGAATCCGGAACGGGTGGCTGCGCAGGTCGTGGTCGCCGACGGCCAGCAGGTCGAAGGCGATGAAGGCGGCCGGGGTCTTCTCGGCCAGCATGTTGACGCGCGACTCCGCGGGGTGGATCCGCTGCTGCAGGCCGTCGAAGTCGAGGTGATCATCGGTGGCCACGATGAGTTCGCCGTCGACGACGCAGCGGTCGGGGAGATGGCGGCGCAGGGGCTCCAGCATTTCAGGGAAATACCGGGTCAGCGGACGTTCGTTGCGGGAGCCGAGGATGATCTCGTCGCCGTGGCGAAAGACGATGCAGCGGAAGCCGTCCCACTTCGGCTCGAAGATCAGATCATCCCGCTCGGGGATACCGGCGACCGCCTTGGCGAGCATCGGTTTGACGGGAGGGTTCACCGGAAGATCCACACAGGCCATGGTAATCGCCGGTTGGTCAACCGAATCGAACTCCCGCCCCTCGACCGGTGCGCCTCAGGCCCGGGGAACCGGGTCTGGGCCGCCCGATCACAGCGAGATCGTGTAGCGGACCTCGACGATGGCGCGATCTCCGAACCGGTCCGTCTTACGGCCCGCATCCTCGGACCAACCCTCGCGCTCGTAGAAGCGGCGGGCGCGGGGGTTGTTCTCGGCGACCCACAGAGCGGCCCGGTGGTGGCCGTCGCTCCGGAGCTGGTCGAGCGCTCCTCGATGCAGGGCCGTTGCGATGCCGGTGCCGAACGCGTGAGGGTGGACGTTGATCATCCACAGTTCGCCCGACGGATCGTCGACCGACCGGCGGTCCCGGAAGGGGCCGACCGTGGCGATGGCCTGGATCGTGCCGTCGATCTCTCCGACGAGCGTGGTCACACCGTCGATCGGGCTGGCCAGATTCTCCGTCCATCGCTCGGCCGAGCGCTTCTCGTCGAGGCTGGCCAGATAGTCGGCCGACATCAGGCCCACATAGGCCGACCGCCAGGCGGCGACGTGAACCTCACCTATTCGGGCCGCATCCTGTGGATTCGGTGGCCGAACGGTGAAGTCCATAGCTCAGTCTTTCATCAGCAATGCGAGTGGACAATGATTTTCGGTCTTGGCCTCTTGACTTCACGTGCACGGTTACTTCTACGGTGGGGCTATGGCCAGTGACACGGTGACCGACAGCGAAACGACGGCCGGCGGCGATACCGGTTCAACGACCGAGACGGTTGGACATCTCGACGATCTGTCCGTGGGCGAGTTGAAGATGGTCATGGTCGGCGATCCCGCCGTTGCCTTCATCCGCTCCGAATCCGGGGTGGACGCCATCGACAACGCCTGTCCCCCTCAAGGCTACGGGCTGGTGACCG